>JAISLQ010000067.1 GCA_031290885.1 Acidaminococcales bacterium | reverse complement strand
GAATTGAATCCAATTGAAAACTTTTGGGCATGGCTGAAAGCTAAACTGCGCAGAACGCTCGCTAATTTTTCTTGTTTTGATGACGCTCTTTGCTACTGTTTTAAAAGTATTTGACTATATATTATCGGCCGAAAAAAACCGCGCGTGACGCGGGGGCGAGACTTCGTGCCGGGGCTTTATGCAAGGCAAAAACCCCCGTGCGTAACGCGGGGGCGGGCGTGCTTTGCCGCGGCATATTTAAATTATGTCCGCGCCATGTGAAAAACGGATACGGCAAGTAAGGGAAAACAAGCAAAAGCGCAAGGCGCCCCAAACGCTTGCCGGGAACATGCCTTTCCTGGCGGCGGCGCCAAAATTAGACGTTCCCTTAAAACCGCTGTATCCTGAAATTTGATTGCGGCAAGATGCTATGCAGGTGTTGCAAAAGTTCCGGGCGGGAATTTTTCAATTCGCCTGTCTGCGTTTTCCGCAAAAGCCGGTTCAAAAAGTCGCCGGTCATGCCGCTTGGCATGCAGCCGTCCATATCGGCGGGGCCTATCGCCAATTCGCTCGTATGCACGGGCATGGCTTTGGCCTTTTCCGCGAGCCGTTGGGAAAACTGCCGAAAAAGGGCGGCTTCCTGTCCGCTTTCATAATGTTTCGACATGAAGGCGGCGCACAGTTCCCGCAGTTGGGAAAAAGCGTCCGTAAAGTCGCTGTTCAGGCGAAAATAGCCGCTTTGCGCTTCCGTGCGCAACCAGTCCGTGATCTGGCCATCGCCGGCACGCAGACATAGGGCGAAGTTGCCATAGTTGCGGAGCAGCCAGGATACGCGCCGGATAAATTTCGAACCGTATAAAAACCGGTTGAGCGCATGCTCCGCCATTGCCGCAGCTATTTTGCCGCAGTCGCCCGGCGTGTTTTCAGGCGCTTTCTCCCGGCCTGCGGACGTTACAGCGCAAAACAACGCGGCCCAGCGGACAGACAATTCGGCGGGAACACGCGTCAGCGGCCTTAAACGGGCGTCCCGCCCGGCATCGGTTTTTTCCGTTTCCCGGACGGCGGCATTTTGCAGTTCCGGCAGGATGGCCGCGAGTTTTCGCTCCCCGCGCCGCCTGAAGGAGCAATGTTCGTCCGCCAGTCCGCTTTCCGCCAGCATTTGCAGCCCTATGTCGGGATGCGCGGCGGCAAGGATTTTTTCTATTTCGCTTTTTACCCGTTCCAATGAAAGTCCGTGCGTGCGCTTTCTTTGCCTGTTTATTCCGGCCATTAGTTCCGGGGCGGGCAAAAATCCCAACCGCGCGCAAAACCGGCACGCCCTGAACATGCGCAGGGCGTCCTCGGCGAACCGCTCGTCCGCGTTGCCCACGGTCCGCAGACATTTTTGCGCCATATCAAGGCGCCCGCCGTAGGGATCGGACAGTTCCCCATCCGCCCCGACCGCCATAGCGTTTATGGTAAAATCACGGCGCGCCAAATCTTCCTCCAAGGTTTGGCAAAAGACTACTTTTTCTGGACGGTGCGCGTCGGCGCCGTACCACTCCCGGCGGAAGGAACTGATTTCCACCGTGGCTTTGTCAATCACAAGCATGGTTACGCCAAAACGGTTTACCATTTTATCAATAATTTTCAGGCCATTTGCCCGGGCAATGATGCCTATTTCCTGCGGCGCCGCGTTGGTCGCGATGTCATAATCCTGCGGTTGCGCGCCGAGCAGACAGTCGCGCACCGCGCCGCCGACGACATAAGCGGCGAAGCCTTGGCCGGCAAGGATGCCCAGTATTTTTTTTATATGCGCGGGCAGGGGCAGATTCATGCTCAACTTCCGGTTTTTATTGGCTTTGGCGCGGTTTTTTCGCCCAAAGGATCAATTGGCGGTTCCTTGGCCAGGCAATCATACCCTTCCAGGCCTACGCCTGTCCAGACGATCCGGTTCTGGGCAGGCTCGAAACCATCGCCGGCAATATTGAAACGAAGCCGCGGATCGAAATATTCTATGCCCGCCAAAGACAAATAGGTTTCCGAAAAGTATTCCTGCGTCAGGCTGGCGTGGCGGCGCCGTAAAAGATTGCTCCTGATCTTTTCGTCGACCGTGCCCCAGAACGGTTGGTTGCCCGTGATGAAAAACGCGATATGGTAAGCCCCTTTGGCGCGCCCGACATATTTTCCGCCGGCGGGGTCTTCGCCGAGGGAAGTGCCGTGATCGGATATGAAACTCATCAGCACCGGTTCCGGCCGCTGATAGGCCATAGCGGCCAATTGATCGATAAAGCTGGCGCTGTAGGCTATGGCGTTTTTATAGGAGTTTTTCAAAAGGGCAAGATCGTTGGCCGCCTCGCCATAATTGTGAACGCTTTTGTAAGAGGGTTTGTACAGTTCAAAATTCTTCGGATATCTTTCCTCATAAAGATAATGCGCGCCAATCATTTTTATGACGATCAATTTTTTCCGTTTGCTGTCGTCGGCAAGTATGCCTTTTATATAAGGCAACATGCCGACATCGTCAAAAGTGCCGGAATTTTCCGAATGATTGATGTATTGATCCGCTTCCAGGAATATAAGGTTCATGGCATCGTTTTCCGGCTGGGTCCTTTTCGTGTAGGAAACGCTCCAAGTGGCGTAACCGGCTTCCTTAAAAGCGGAAATGACGGACTTTTCGTCGTAGAAGCGGGTCTCACATTCGACCGGCTTGCGGGTAAGTATGAGCGGCACCGAGCCGGTGGTATAATAAAATCCGCTCACCATGTCGGTAAAATAGTATAAGGCATTGTCGTTTCTGGCTTTTAAAAGATTGGGCGAATATTCTTTGTCGTAGCCGTATTTATCAAAATAGTCATGCCGATGGGTTTCGCCTATGACGATTATGCAGGTGGATTTTTCGCGGCCGGAAAAATCCTTGGCGTTAAAATTGAACATTTTGTAGCGCTCAAAAATCCGCGCGTTCTCGCTCATTTCCTTGGTAAAGGCGGAAACGGGGGCGCCAAGGTCGTTCCAAAGGGCAAAAAGAAGCAAAAAGAAACCGGTCAGGACCGGCAGCTTTTTCCTCTTTCGCCGCGCGGTGTACGCATAGATGAAAAGGCAGGCCATGAGCAGCCAGAAAAAGTTCATGTATTCATCCGGCTTTATCACTTGCAGGTAGGACGAAAATTCCAGCCCGGTGCTTTCCGAGGCTATGACCAATATTTCGCGCCCGATTTTGGCGAAAGGATAGCTATAGTGAACTACTAGGTGGTTCTGGAACAAAACGGAAAGGCCAAAGACGAACAAAAACAGGACGCGCAGACATTTCCCGCCGCACAGATAAAAAATAAGCGACGCGGCGCCGAGCAGCCAGGCGGCGAAGCCATCCATGTAAAAAGACAGCGCCCAATAAATAAACACCGCCACGCAAGAAAAATAGACCGTAAGGACAGAAAGGCCGGATAGATCGGATAAAATATGTCCCGCAAAATTTTTAAATTTCAGCATAACCCGCACCTATATTTTGGGGCTTATCGCCTGCCCGGCAAGCAACGCCGTTATTGCGCAATCCACAGTATATTGTACCATTTCGTGAAAAAAATAAAGTTATTTTTGCGGCTGTTTCGTTAAAAATTTGTTACGTTTGTTGCCGCTTGCCGGACAGGATCGATCCAACAAAGGAACGTGGCGGAAAACGCGGCAAAAATGGGCATTGGGGCACGACATCGAAACGCCCCGGCCTTCAGCGGGAGACTTTCCGGCCGCTGAAGGCCGGCCCGCAAAGCCAATCGGACAAAATCGGGTATTTCTTCATAAGTTCCGCGCGCAGCCAGCCATAAACGCCCGCCGACAGTCCGTTCCAGGCACGGCGTTCTTCTATCAGATACCACACGGTCAGGCCTTCGGTCAAACTTTCCTGTTCGGCAAAAGAAAGTTGGCGGAAGCTGCCGTAAAGAGCCTCTTTGTCGGCAACTCTCCCCTTCAGCCTTTCCAGCACGCGCGCCGCCGAAAGCCGGGCGGACGCGCCCCAATAACATTCGCGGCAAAGCGTGGAAGCGATGGCTTTCTTGGCGGCTTTGGCCAAAAGATGCCCTACTTCCGAGTGCGTGCCGACATCGTTGTAAGAACGCCCGCCGTCGTTCATCGCGACAATCACTCCGTCCGTGCCGGTACCGGTAGCCGTATGTTCGCCGTAAGTGCTGAAAACTCCCAGTTCGGCCAAAAGGGCGCTTTTTGCCTCGGTCAGCGTAACCAGCGCCCGGGTCAGCAACCCGGGCGAAAGAGCGAAGGACAAAAACACGAACAAATTGATCGTGCCGCCCAGCGGCACGAACTCGGATGCGCTTTCCCCGTAAAGCGGCGCTTCGCCGGCGCGCGCGGCGTTGCCTTCGACGCCGCCGGTCGCGAAAGCCTGCACCGTTATTTCGCCGGCGCGCGCGCTATAATAGCCGTAACACGGCATACGGGCGGAAGTCAAAAGGCCGCTGGCCGACGAAAAACCCAGCTCTTCTGACCGGATGGCAAAATAAGCCGGCACCGTCCCGCCCGGCAGGTCGGCGGCGCTGATTACTCCCGGCGGCAGTTCCTGATTGAAAACGCCGTAAACTTTCTTAATGCCCCCGTTGTATTCGGACGTGCTCAAAACCGTGCGCGGACGGTCAAAGCGGAAAGAAATCTCCGCCATGCCTATTTCCGCCCGGCCGCCGCCGATAAGCCGATGTTCCGCTATTAACATTAACATACTCCGTTTGCCGCGTCAATAAACACTTTCCGCGTATTTTGTTCGCCAGCGCCGGCGCAAACAAGGCTTTGCGATCCAAAAATTCCGCCTTGCGCCGCAGGCGGCGGCAAAGCGCAAACCGCCGCCCCGGGCAAAAAAGAGAAGGCGGCGCCCTTGTCGCCTTCCCGGTCCAGGCGATATTCGTTTGCTTGTTTCAGCCTAAAACCCGAGCCACATCCGGCCAAAACCGGGCGGGAACCAAATGCGGCCGATTGGCAAGGGCGCCGCCCGCAGTAAGGCCGGCTTGTCTTGCCGGGCGGGATTGATTGGCGTCAAAAATTTTTATCTACGACCCGCAGATAAACCAATGTCTGGTTAAGCAGTTGATAGGCAATCTCGCCAAAGGTGATCGGCCCGTAAAACGCGCCTAAATCCTTGCCTTCCAGTTCGCCGTAAAGAAAGTTGAGTATGCAGTTGCAAGCGAATACACATTCGGTGTCCGCAATGACGCCAACATGCGATTTAAAGGCCTGCGCGTAGTTCTCCATTGGCTTGGCGAAGCGGTAGCCGATGTCCCGAAAGACCGGGGCGTAAAAGTAAACGGCGCCGCCCTCTATGCGTTTGATGGAAACGTTGATGCCGGCGCCGAAATAATCGCCCACCAGCGGCAATTTAGTATCAAGTTTGTTTTTGGCGATGTAATCCGCCAATACGGTTTCCTTTCCATCCACCAAACAGCTTTGGGCGGAAAAGCCGTCCGCGGCAAACTCTATGAGCGGGCCTTTTTCATCAGGGGAAAATATGTTGATTATGTTGAGCGAAACGCTTTTGTCCTCAGGCAGCGCCACATGCAGCGCAACGGCCTTGTCGGAGGACGCCTCGCCCGAAAAGCCATTTACCGCGAGCGGCGACTGGCCGGGCTTGTCAAGGTTTACGCCGGAAATCCAGCCGACTATCGGTTTTATGAAAATATCGTCATAGTTAGCGGCGTTTTGGGCGTACTGCTTATGCACCTCGCTGTCGAAAGGCAATACAATGATGGAAAAACCGTTCGGATAAGCGTCGCGCGTAACGCCCGGCAAAGAACGCGCGTCGTAGGATGCGAATTTATACGTCGCAAAGTCAAGCTCGCGGACGTCCAAAAGGTCGCCGCTGATTTTGCCGCCGGCTTTGTCAAGGAAATATTCGGTAGAACCGCCGATCCAATTGCCCCGCGGCAGTTTGCCAAGCAGTTCGCCGGCGGCGGATATATGCAAAAGTTTGCCGGTCCGTATCAGACCGGAAACATAGTCCAAATTTTTCAACATTTTTTTCACGGCTCCTACAAAAATTACTTTTACAGTTTCACAATCCACTCATAATCGCTTTGCATAATACTGCCGAACTTGTCAAACATCTCGTTAATCTGATTGGTGCACTCCGCAACAACGTGGTCAGAAGGGTTATGCTTGTAAATTCCCTTAAACCGCGTCAGCGTCATCTTGAGCGCCAGTTGCTTCAACGATACGGTGCCGTTAAACTCCATAAGTTTCTTGGTCTGCGCTTCGCTTATTTTCATGTCAGGCCTATCCCCTCCCATAAATATCAATGCCAGGGCGCATACGCGCCGGACTTAACCGTCTTTTGCCTCCCCCCTCGCCAAAGGTTAAGTTCAGAAGCAAACCGTACAGGCGGCAAATGCTTTGCGCAGGCGCAGCTTATGCCGCTTCCCGGCATAAAACACGGACAAGATTTATAGACTTTTGCCGCCCGGCGCAAAGCGTGGCAGAGCCGGACTGGCTCGGCGGAATTCACAAATTTGGCCGGACAACAGCATTGTTTGGCCGCTCAATCCGGAGCGAAAATTTTGCCGGGGTTCAAAATCCCGTTGGGATCAAGGGCCCTTTTTATTGTTTTCATCATCCGCATTTCCACGGGATCGGTAAAAAGCTCCATCGTGTCAATTTTTTTGCAGCCTATGCCGTGTTCGCCAGACAGCCGCCCGCCTAAGCTGTAAACATATTCATAAACCTCCCCGTGGAATTTATCCAAGGTTTCTTCCCATTCCCGATCGTCCATGTCCATTTTGAGCGGTATGAAATGAATGTTGCCGTCACCGGCGTGAGCCACCGTGCGGACTTGCAGGTTGTATTTCTTTTCGATTTCATTCATCTTTTTCAACATGGTTGCGATTGAGTCGACAGGCACTACTATATCTTCGTGCGAATTGACCTTGCTTTCGGAACGCGCCGCTTCGCTGTAGGCTTTGCGCAGCCGCCAGACCCGTTCGTCCGCTTCCAGCACCTCCGCCGCGCCGCCCTTTGAGCAAAGCCCGTCAAGCAATGCCGCTTTTTGCTCCAATTCGTCTTCGGAAAAAGTTTCCACGGTAACAATAACGTAGCTGCCGTCCGCAAAACGCGGAAGGCGCAGATCGCAATAGCGCCCGGCCGACTGTATGGCATTGTTGGCCATGAACTCAATGCTGGTAGGGTTGATGCCGGCTTTAATAATTTGGGGCACGATGTCAATCGCCTTGTCAACGTCGGTAAAAACCGCCAAAAGGTCGATGCGGCACGGGGGCAAAGGCACGAGCTTGAGAACCGCGCCGGTAATCACGCCGAGCGTCCCCTCCGAGCCTATGACAAGCTGTTCCAGGCAATAACCCGTGGTCTTTTTGTTCAGGCGGGCGCCGAGATTTACTATATCGCCCGTTGGCGTTACCACTTCAATGGAATATACCTGATGCCTGGTCGTGCCGTAACGGACGGCTTTGTTGCCGCCCGCGTTGGTGGCCAGGTTGCCGCCGATCAGGCAGCTGTCGGCGCTGCAAGGGTCGCCGGCGTACAAAAGGCCTTTGGCGTTGGCGGCCTTTTGTATGTCTTCGGTGCGCACGCCACATTCGACCGCCATGTAAAGCGAGCGTTCGTTTATCTCCTTAATTTTGTTCATGCGCGACATCACCATTACTATCCCGCCGTGCGCGGCAATCGCGCCCCCGCACAAGCTGGTGCCGCCGCAGCGCGGAGTTACCGGGAAACGGCGCCGGTTCGCCAGTTTAATTATAGCGGCGACTTCGCCCACGTTCCCGGGGAACACCGCCGCCTCCGGCAAACGGTGGTAACGCGGGTTGGTTTCTTCGTCCGTCTTATAAGCCTCTAATTTTTCCGGATCGTCAATCACATGCTCAAACCCGGCTATTTCCCGCAATTGCGCCAAAATCGTCCGATCGACGGCATTGTATTCAGGCAAAATAATTTACTCCCGCTTTAAATATTTTTTGTTCTTTGTTTCCCGGTATATTTTTCATAAGCCCCGGTATCCAGCGCTCAGAATGGCACATCTTGCCAAATATGCGTCCGTCCGGGCTGGTCAGCCCCTCAACCGCCATAACTGAGCCGTTAGGATTGCAAGGCGGCAATACGGCCGGCAACCCGTCATTTCCGACATATTGCGTCGCCACCTGCCCGGCCGCGAAAAGGCGCCGCAAATGGCCGCCGTCAGCGTAAAACCGCCCTTCGCCGCTGGAAATGGCGACCTTATGCACGGCCCCCAACTCGTCCAAAGCCAGCCAGGGCGAGAGGCAAGAGACGACTTTTGTGCCGCAAACCGCCGATACATGCCGCCCTATGGCGTTAAAGGTAAGTGTCGGGGAATCAGGCATCAATTCGGTTATTTCGCCGTAAGGCAAAAGGCCGAGTTTGATCAGCGCCTGAAAGCCGTTGCAGATGCCGAGCATAAGGCCGCCCCGCTTTTCGAGAAATTCCGCGATGGCTTCTTTCAGGCGGGGGTTCCTGAACATTGTGGCGATGAATTTCCCTGATCCGTCCGGCTCGTCCGCCGCGCTGAACCCCCCGGCCAGAGCTATTATTTGCGCGCGCCCGACCGCTTCGGCCATAGCTTTTACCGAATCTATTATATCAAAATTCGTGCGGTTGCGCACGACAAATATTTCCGGCTCTCCCCCGGCCGCGCTGAAAGCGCGCGCCGTATCATACTCACAGTTTGTGCCGGGGAAAACTGGAATGAATACGCGCGGCCGGGCAATACGCTCCGCGTGTTTGCGCGGCCCGGCGTGTTTATATAAATAAGGTTTGGCCGGCTTGTCGCCCGTAGGCCGGCAGGCCGGGAATATATCCGACAAGGCCCCTTCCCATGACTGTTTGGCTTCATTAAGGCCAATGACCTGGCCGTTGATTTCAATCCTGCCCCCGCCGTCCGTTTCCCCCAGCAGCATCCAATCCAATCCGTCGAATAGTTCTTCCGGTTCAGCGCCGTCACTTAGCTCAAGCAAAAATCCGCCCGGCTGCATGACAAAAAGGCTTTCGGCCGCCGCAACAAACCGGCTGAAAACAAAACCCAGCCCGTTGCCGAAACACATCAACGAGAGCGCCGCCGCTATGCCGCCTTCCTTTATGGTCGCGGCGGCGGCGATTTCCCCCTCCCGGATCGCCTTGTGCACCACGCCAAGCTCTGCCTTCAGTTTGGCAAAGTCCGGCAAATTCAGGCGGTCTTTTTCGCAGGACAGAAACACCACTTTGTGGCCGGCGCTTTTAAATTCGGCGGATGTTACGCAAGCGGTCTCCGCTATGCCTACGGCAAAAGAAATGAGCGTCGGCGGCACGTTTATGTCCATAAAAGTACCGGACATGCTGTCTTTTCCTCCGATCGCCGGCGCGCTTAGGCCAATCTGCGCCAGATAAGCGCCCAAGAGAGCGGCGAAGGGCTTGCCCCAACTTTCCGCGTTTGCCATTTTCTCAAAATATTCCTGAAGCGACAGCCGTATGCTGTCCGGGGCGGCGCCCATCGCCACCGCCCGGCAAACGCTTTCCACTACCGCGTACAAAGCGCCGTAAAACGGGCTCCAGCAAGCCAAACCGGGATTATATCCATAAGCCATGACCGTGGCGGTACGCACGTCGTCCGACAGGGCCGGAATGTTAGCCGCCATGCCCTCGGCCGGCGTCAGTTGGTTGGCGCCGCCTAAGGGCATGAGGACAGATCCGCGGCCGATGGTGCTGTCAAACCTCTCAACAAGCCCTTTCTGGCTGCATACCGCCAAACTGGCAAGGTTTTTCATCCAGGCCGTTTTCAGGTCGCCCAAGGCAAAGTCGGGCGGCAGCCGATAAAAATAAGGTTCGCCGTCAGGCGGCTTTGCCAAAACCTCCGCATGTTGTTTGACGCCATTGGTATCCAAAAACTCCCTGTCAATATCCACTATGACGTCGCCGCGCCATTGCATGACCAACCGTTTTTCCTCGGTTACTTCGGCCACGGCGGCGGCTTCTAAGTTTTCGACGCCCGCCAGTTGAATAAAACGTTCGCAATCGGATGCCGCGACGACGATCGCCATCCGCTCCTGCGATTCGGAAATCGCCAGTTCCGTTCCGTCAAGGCCATCGTATTTTTTCGGCACGCAATCAAGATTTATCCTGACGCCGGCGGCCAATTCGCCTATGGCCACGGCTACGCCGCCCGCGCCAAAATCGTTGCAGCGTTTGATCATGCCCGTTGCTTCGGGATTCCGGAACAGGCGCAATATTTTGCGTTCGGTCAAGGCGTTGCCTTTTTGCACCTGTGCCCCGCAATCTGTAAGGGATTCCACCGTATGCTTCTTTGAAGAGCCGGTAGCGCCGCCGCAGCCGTCGCGCCCTGTCCGCCCGCCCAAAAGTATTACCCGGTCGCCGGGTTCCGGCCGCGCCCGCCTGACCCAGCCTTTGGGCACGGCGCCGATCACCGCGCCAACTTCCATCCTTTTCGCCAAGAAACGGTCATGGTAAAAATCCCGCACCATTCCCGTGGCTATGCCGACCTGGTTGCCATAGGAACTGTACCCGGCCGCCGCCCCGGCCGCGATCTTTCGCTGCGGCAGTTTGCCCTCAAGCGTGTCGCGGACCGGCGCGCGCGGATCCGCGCCGCCGGTAACGCGCATCGCCTGGTAAACCCAGGCGCGCCCGGAAAGCGGATCGCGTATGGCACCGCCGAGGCAGGTGGCCGCGCCGCCGAAAGGCTCTATTTCCGTAGGGTGGTTATGCGTTTCGTTTTTGAACATGACCAGCCACTCCTGCCGCTCGCCGCCGATATCCGCCGCAACCTCTATGCTGCAGGCGTTTGCTTCGTCCGACAGGTCAAGGTCGCCAAGCTCTCCTGCGGCGCGCAGTTTTTTCATGCCGAGAAGAGCCATGTCCATGAGAGTAACCGGCTCCCCGCCCGCGCCAAGCGTCTCGCGGTCTTTAAGATAAAGCGCGTAGGCGGCCTTTAAAGCGTCGTTATGCCGGTGCGCGGGTATTTCCACCTTGTCGATAACGGTGTTGAAGGTGGTGTGCCGGCAATGATCCGACCAATATGTGTCAAGCGCCTTTATTTCCGTTACGGTGGGATCGCGGCCTTTGTCTTTGAAATATTGTTGGCAAAAAACAAGATCGGCATCGCCCATTGCCAAGGACAGGTCAAAAGAGAGCTTTTGCAACTGGCCTGCGGTCATTTTGGAAAATCCTTCCAGCCGCTTTACCGCGCCAGGGGGCGCCGCTGCTTCTGCCGCGCACGGCGCGCCGCTTTTTGCCTCGCGCGCCTCGACCGGATTTATGCAGTATTTTTTTATCAGCTCAACATCCCGGGCGCAGAGATTGCCGCAAAGGACAAACACTCTGGCCGTTTTGACCAGAACGCCCTCCCCGCGCGCAATCAGCCTGATACATTGCGCGGCGGAATCGGCCCTTTGATCGTATTGCCCCGGCAGGTATTCTACGGCGAAACTGAAAGTTTCCCCGTCAACAAAAAAATCATTCAGATAAATGTCGTCCACGGGCGGCTCGGACATAACAAGGCGCGCCGCTTCGGCAAATTCGTCCTCCGAAACGCCGGATACATCGTAGCGATTCAATATCCTCACTTTTTCCAGCCCGCCAATGCCGAGATTGTCTTTAAGGTCGGCAAGCAGGGCGGCGGCCTCCACCGCAAACCCCGGCCTTTTTTCGACAAAAATCCTCTTTATCGCTTCTGGCATATATACACCTCAAAAATACTCGTTAATGTAGTTTTTCCGCACGGGAAAAACTTTTCGCAATATTTCCATGCCGCGCGCGCTTTCGGCCCGCAGCTGGCCGGCAAGCGACAGGTCGTCCGCCGCGTAGGCGCCAAAGCACAATTGCGTGAAAACGCCTATGTCCATTGCCGCGTCCGGCCGCCCCTCTGCCGGAGACAGCGCCGCCCGGCCTTCTTTCGCTTTCAGCAAAAAAACGCCGTTGTTTTCCGCTATGACGCCGTCAGAGAGTTGCAAGCGCAAACCATCCCCCTCCGGCATCGGCAGCTCCAGGGCAGCCACAAACCGCGCGGGGTCAAGCGCCCGCCCCATCATAAAAGGCGAAATGGCCGGATAATGCCCACTATCGGGAAAGCGCAGGAAAGTAAGGTCATGCGCGGGCGCCAGCCATTCTAAACGGGCGCATTGCGAAAAGTGCCGGCCGATGAACCCGAACAGGGCCGCTTGGCCTTTCCCGTCAAGCCAGGCCAACTCAATGACCCGGAAAACGCCGCCTTGCAGCGCGTAGAGCATATAACCGCGAACCTTGCCCGCGCTTTGGGCGATTACCGCCCGTCCCGCGCCTTTGTATAAAAGCTCCCCCAAAACCGCCCGCCACTCTTTTTCGCCGCGTATCGCGCTACCGTTAACAGGCCGGGTAAATTGATCATACACCGCCTGAAAAAGCGGCCAGTCAGACAAAGCGGCCAACACAAAATCAAACCCCGCCGCCTTCGGGAAAAGGCGGCCGATTTCAGGCAAAGGCAGCCGATAGCTCAGCCGCTGATAGCAATAGGCAAAGCCGTAAGGAATGTATAGCCCGGCGGCCGACGGCATCAAGATGGCCAGCGGCCGGCCGCGTTCGCGCAGCGTTTTAAAGGCGGCCTCCAGCATGGCGCGCAACACGCCGCGCCCCCGGTATTGCGGCGCTACCGCCACGCCGACGAGATAGGCCGCCTCGACCGGGCGGCGGTTGAGCAAAAGCGCATAAGGGTTAAGATGTATCATGCCGGCAAGGGCTTCCGCCTCGAAAGCGCCCAGGACGTTTTGATGCTGGCAGTAAGAGGAAAAATACCACGCAAAAAAAGGCTCGTCCCTTTTTTCAAAGCAATAATCCCATAGATCGCCCGCTTGCGCGAGTTCACGCTTTTTCAACATTCTTGTCAGCATCGCCGGCTCCGAAATTAATTTTCGCGGTAAACTTGTCCAAAAGATATTTGGGCTGGTAAGACAGCTTGGCTTTGCGCAAGCCTTCTATTCCCATGTCTTCTTCCCTGTTTATATATTTCACTTGCGCCCAGGCCCTTTGGCAAAACTCCTGATTTATCACGGCATAAAGCCCACGTATGGCGGGGTTGGCCTTTTCCACGTGGATGACGGCGGTATCGGCGTTGAGCATTTCGCCGAAAGTCATGGCCTCCACCTTGCCGTCAATGACAATGACCCCGCCCTGTATGCCGAGCGCCCCAAAATTGGTAAGCGCCTCCGTGATCGCGCTCATCTCGCAAAGCAGCGACTCATCGCTTTCCGCGCCGTCCCTGCTTTCCTTCCATTCCTGCGCGAAAGCCAGGCAATCAACGGTAATATTTTTGTCCATAGGCAGATAGCGGTAATTGGGATAGGCCTTGCGGAAAGAATTGACGTGATTTTTTTTCTGGTGATACTTGCGCCCGGCCAGCGACGCGAGATTGTCCGCAAGGTATATATAATCGGAATTGCTTCTGTCGAGATAAAAAGCGAAACGGCCGGGCAAAATGTCTTCCAATTTTTCGACAATTTCCCGGTAAATGCCCCGCATTTCAAACGGGCCAAAATGCGCGCAAAGCTTTTCCAACACGCTCGGCAAAGCGGCGTCCTCGCCGCCTAAAGGCGGCAGCAGGAAACGCTCCTTCTCCCGCGTTACCTGAATCAGCAAAAACCCGTCTTCCCACGCCCAGCGTATATCATAACAGGAGCGCCAGATAAAAAGATTGGTAAAAGTACATTCTGACCCCGAATATTGCACGCGCCGGAAAACATCGTCAAATACCGGCTTGTCCGCCAAGGTAATATCGCGAAATAAAATAAAAAACACTCCCCCGATTTTAGCAAATACGCAGGCCGCAGGCGCAATCTTGCCCTGCGGCCGCCAAAAATCCGTATATACCATGAACCGGCATGTCAACGTCGCTCCAAAGCAAAGATTTTATGAAGGCATCCAAATAACTGCCCGCAGACATTTGCGAAAGCCCACGACGAGCCGGCCGGATCCCTTTGGCGAGAAGCGCCGCGCGCCATGAAAGCCAAAAACCGAACGGCAAAACACCCGGCGCCGCGCCGCCAACAGCCATTGCAGATTCCCGTTATGGTAAAATTTTAACAAAATACTTCAGGCCTGTCAATCGTTGCGCCGCCAAGGACGAGCGGTTGGCAAGGCAAAATATTTAACTGCATTTTTGCAGGTAGTTGTGGATATTAGTTGTGGATATTAATGGAATAATATATAATAACAACAGGGATTGTGTTTTCCCTTAGCGCAGTTTCCGTAAAATGTTCATACAGTAAAGAAAGGAATGGCAAAAATGGCAAGCGAAATTTTGCTGGAAAGCGGCACCAATGAGTTTGAAATCGTAGAATTTATGGTGGGCAAAATAACTTACGGCATAAACGTCGCCAAAGTGCGCGAAGTGATAAACCTTTTGCCTGTTACTAAAATGCCGAGCGCCCATCCTTTTATAGATGGGGTGTTCACCTTGCGCGGCAAAGTGATACCTTTGGTCAATCTCGCCACTTGCCTAAGTTCGTTGGACTCAACCCCTAAGAGGATAATCGTCGCCGAACTCAACAATTACCAGGCCGGCTTTCTTGTTGACGAGGTTTCCAGGATATACCGCATTTCTTGGGAACGCATGGAACCGGCGCCGGAAATCGCCAATTCAAATTTAGTGGTCGGGATCATCAAAATGGAAGAAAAGATGATTGTATTGCTTGATTTTGAGCGTATTCTATCCGATATAAGCCCTGAAATCAACCGCTCTTTTACCAAGTTCAAGGCCACCACGGAGGAAGGCCTCTTAAAAAGGCGCGGGGGCAAGACTATTGTCGTGGCCGAGGATTCGCATCTTTTGCGGGAACTGTTAGACGACAATTTGCGCAAGGCCGGCTATGTGAATATCATAGAAACCAGCAACGGCAAAGACGCCTGGGAAATTTTGAAAAAACTGCGCGACGAGAACGACGACATTTTCCAAGCGGTGCAGCTTGTCATCACCGACATTGAAATGCCGCAAATGGACGGACACCGCCTGCTCAAGCTCATCCGCGAGGATTCGGCGTTGTCCGGGCTGCCTGTTATTGTTTTCTCCTCTTTGATCAACGAGGAAAACCGCCTGAAAGGGGAGTCGCTCGGCGCTACCGCGCAGGTGTCCAAACCGGAGATAACCGAATTGATCGGCTTGATCGACGCCAACATAAAATAACGGGGCAGTCCGGCAGTCGTTTGCGGACAATGCGGCACAAGGTTTTTCCGTGCGGCCGGGCGGCGAAAGCCGATGCCGCCGCAAGAGGCGGCGTTTGTTCCCGCAGTCGCCACGCGGGAGGGGAAGTGTTCGTCGCCCGTTCGGATTGGCGGGCGCGCATCGTTCACATGTTCGTCCGCCGCCACAACGCCGGCGAGCAAAGAAGCGCCAAAGGGTATATTTCGATTCTGCCCAGCAGCATACAAAACGACATGGCGATTTTGCTGACGGCGGAAAAATCCGCGTAGTTGCCGGCCGGCCCGACCATGCCCAACCCGGGGCCGATATTGCCGAGGGTGCTTAAAGCGGCGCTGGCGCAGGTTTCAAGGTCATGCCCATCTAACGCGACAATCAGCGTGACAAGGATAAAAATCAAACAGTAAAGGGCAAAATAGGTCAATACTCCGAACAAAACGCCCTCTTCTATCGTTTTTCCCCCAAACCGCACGACTTGGACGGCGTGCGGCCTTATTATTTTGCCGATTTCGCGGCGCATGATTTTGAACAAAAGCAGCACGCGCATGAATTTCAAGCCGCCCGCCGTGGAACCTGTGCAGCCGCCGGTCAGCATCAAGATCAGCAGCAAGGTTTTGCTGAAAACCGGCCAAAGGTTAAAATCCGCCGTGGCAAAGCCGGTCGTCGTAACGACCGAGCTTACCTGGAAAGCGGCGTAGCGCACCGCCTCGCCCAAAGTCCGGTAGACGCCCGCAGCCGCCAGATTGGCAGCGATCAAAGCGATCGCGATGATGACGCAAAGCAGGTAGCCGCGCAACTCCTCGTCATTAAGCAGCGATTTTCCCCTGTCGTTCAGCGATTTGTGGTAAAGGGAAAAATTAAAACTGAAAACCAGCATAAAGATAAATATGACAATATCGGCGTTTGTGCCTCTGTAGGCGGCAATGCTCGCGTCCCGACTGGAAAAGCCCCCTGTGCCGGCGGTGCTCATGGCGTGAACGGCGCTGTCGTAAAGCGGCAGGCCGCAGGCGACGAGAACAGCGGCCAATGCAGCCGTCAGGACGATATAAATAAGGCACAGGGTTTTCGCCATCTGCCCGATTCTCGGCATAAATTTGTCCACGACCGGCCCTGTGTTTTCCGCTTGCATAATGTGTAACGTACTGGCTTTGGCCGGCAATATGGCGATGATTAAAACAAGCACGCCCACGCCGCCCAACCAGTTGGTGGTGCTGCGCCAGAAAACTACGCCGCGCGGCAAGCCTTCCACTTTCCGCAAAATGCTGGCGCCGGTTGTGGAAAAGCCGGACACCGATTCAAAAAAGGCGTCCGGCAGCATTGGCGCCGCGCCGCTGAAAATATAGGGCAAAGACCCGGCCAAGGACACCAGCAGCCAGCCTATGCCCACAAGCGCGAACCCGTCGCGAAAGCGAAGCTCATCGGTTTGCGGCTTGATCTTGTACATTAAAAATCCCAAAAAAATTAAAATAGCCACGCTTTTTACAAAAGGCGCGGCCTCGCCCTGGCCGCAAAACATTTCCACGCCCAGCGCGGGGAGCATGGCTCCGGCCTCCAACAGGCAAAGCGCGCCGATATGCTTAAATATCAAGCGATAATTCATTGCGCGCCCCCCGGGCCGATAATGCTGTCTAAATCGGACAGGTACATGTTCTTGGTAATTATGACGACAATGTCGCCCGGCTTGAGCAGGTCGTCCCCGTGCGGTATCAATATCTCGCCGCCGCGCGCTATTGCCGCTATCAGCACTTCTTTTTTCAGTGAAAGCTTTTTAAGCGGCGTATTTATCAGCCGCGAAGCGCCGCCGACGGTAAACTCCACCGCCTCGGCCTTGCCCTCCACGATTTTATAGAGCGTGTTTACCGGATTGCCCACGGCGTTTTTCAGTCCCCTGGCAAACCGCAGTATTTGGTTGGCTGTAACCTCGTTTGGCCTTACCAGGTTGTCAATGCCGGAGGTTTTGACGATTTTGGGCAAGGCGGGCCGGCTCGTTTTCGCGATGACTTTCGGGACGCCAAATTCCTTGGCAAAAAAAGCGGCGATCAGATTGTCCTCGTCGTGTCCGGTTACGGAAATGAAAGCCGACATTTTGTCTATATTTTCCATCTCCAACACCGCCCCGTCGGAACCGTCGCCGTGGATTATTACGGCGCGCGGCAACTGCTGCGCCAATTCTTCGCAACGCTCATAGTCTTTTTCTATGATTTTGACTTTGATGTTTACCGAGTCAAGGTATTTTGCCAAATAATAGCCGATGCGCCCGCCGCCCATGATCATGGCGGCCTTGATTTTTTCGGCGCGTATGCCGCACTTTAAGCAAAACTCATACAACATGGCGGGTTTGCCGACGATATACAGCCGGTCGTTTTCCCTGACCGCAAATTCGCCGCCGGGGACGATCGCGCAATCTTCCCGCAATACCGCGCCGACCAGGACGCTGGCGGCGTATTCGGGCGCGAGATCCTTCAGCTTTTTATCGATGATCGGCATGTCTTTCTTAACGCGTATGTCAATTATTTCCACTTGATTGCCGGCAAAAACCTCAACGTTCAGGGCAGGGGGGAATTGCAGCAGCCTGCTTATTTCCGCGGCCACTTCCTGTTCCGGGTTTATGATCATGTCAAGCCCCAGCTCATATTTGAGCGTGGACAGTTCATTGGCATACTGAGTATCGCGTATGCGGGCAATAGTGTGTTTGGCGCCAAGGCTTTTCGCGGTCAGGCAGCAAATCATGTTCATTTCGTCGCCGGCGGTGGCGGCGATAAGCAAGTCCGCCCCGCGCGCCCCGGCTTCCAGCAGTACGCCCGTGCTGACGCCGCTGCCGTTTACGCACATGGCGTCAATATTTTCCACGGCTTTCTTTAGCACTTCGGCTTTTTTGTCCACAATGACGACTTCATTGTCTTCTTCCGCCAAGTTTTCGGCTAAATTGTACCCTATTTTGCCGCAGCCGATTATTATTATTTTCATCGATTTTTCCCTTCGCGGATTCCCCGCCGAAAGCGCGGGCGGACGCCATGGGCGGATAACGCCCGCCTTTGCTTTTGCGCCGTTTCCTACTGTTCACGGCTTAAAACACGAACAGGATTTGCGCGACAATTTGCCATCCGGCGCGGCGCAAAACGCAGGCGAACCCGTAGTTCGGCGAGGCGCTGCGGAAAGCCGGGCGGCAAATCGGCGCAAAGGCCGTATTGCTTTTGATCTGTGAACGGCATCAACCCGGCGGCGGGGCTTTCTCCTTTTTCAAAATTTTCCCATGCGCTTCCATTTGTTTTTTGATGGTTTTTTCATAACCATTGCCGCCCGGTTTATAGTATTCACTATCTAAAAGACCGTCCGGCAGGTATTGCTGCTCGACGAAATTCCCTTCGTAATCATGGGGGTATTTGTAATCGCGCCCATGCCCCAAAAGTTTTGCGCCGCGGTAGCCGGTTCCGCGCAAATGCGGCGGCACCCGCCCGCAGTATTTTTCCCGAACGTCCTGCAGGGCGCGATCTATGCCCAAATAACTGCTGTTGCTTTTGGGCGCCGTTGCTATATAAATGGCCGCCTGCGCCAAAGGTATGGACGCTTCGGGAAACCCCACAAATTGAGCCGCCTCGGCCGCCGCCGCCGCCAGGATCAAAGCTTGCGGGTCGGCGTTGCCGACATCTTCGGCCGCGCAAATAACTATGCGGCGCGCGATAAATTTCAAATCCTCGCCGCCTTCGATCATCCGGGCGAGATAATGCAGGGCGGCGTCAGGCGAAGAGCCGCGCATGCTTTTGATGAAGGCGGATATGACATCGTAATGCTCGTCGCCTTTCTTGTCGTAGCGCCGGCCGGTTTCGGCCAAAACTTCCCGCGCTTCTTTTTTGCCTATGGACTTTGCCCCGGCGGGCAAAAGCGCGGCGGCCTGCTCCAAAAGGTTGAGGGCTACCCGGGCGTCGCCGCCGCACCTTTCGGCCAGCATAAGCCGCGCCTCTTCCTCTATGTCCAGCCCGGCTTCGCCATAGCCGCGTTCCTTGTCGGCTATGGCGTTCAGCAACAATTCATTTATGTCGTTTGCCGTCAGAGGTTCCAAGCGTATGATCTTCAGGCGCGAAAGCAGCGGCGAATTTACCTCGAAGAACGGGTTTTCCGTCGTTGCGCCGATCAAGGTTACAACGCCGTTTTCCACATAAGGCAAAAGCACGTCTTGCTGCGCTTTGTTGAAGCGATGCATTTCGTCGATAAACAATATGGTCTTTACGCCCAGCGCCGATTTGCGCTCACGGGCGGCGGCGATTATTTTTCTGAGATCGGCGACGCCCGCCACGGTCGCGTTCACCTGTTCAAAAACTCCGCCGGTCATGTTGGCGATTACTTTGGCCAAAGTGGTCTTGCCGGTTCCCGGCGGGCCAAAGAAAATAAGCGAAGGAATGGCGTCTTTTTCCATCATGCGGCGCAAATAGCGCCCCTCGCCCACAATCGCCGCCTGCCCGACGAATTCGCCCAAATTGCGCGGCCTCATGCGTTCGGCCAAGGGGGGCTTTATTTCCCGATCGAACAGGCTCATAAATTTTCCCTCCCCAAATCCATTGCTATTTGCGCCGGCGCTATGCGCCAGGCGGCAAAGCGCCGCCCGCCCCGCGCATTTCATCCATCAGCAGCCGCATGTCGGCGGCGGCGAAAATGGCGCTGCCGGAAACCAGGACGTCGGCTCCGGCTTTTGCGGCCG
>JAISLQ010000066.1 GCA_031290885.1 Acidaminococcales bacterium | reverse complement strand
CGCTTGCGGAGAAACATGGGCACAGGCCAATCTTTTTGCCGGCGCATTCACCCGAATTGAATCCAATTGAAAACTTTTGGGCATGGCTGAAAGCTAAACTGCGCAGAACGCTCGCTAATTTTTCTTGTTTTGATGACGCTCTTTGCTACTGTTTTAAAAGTATTTTACTATATTTGCCGCCGTTAGGTCTGCGATTGGTCTGCAACAGAGGTAAAAAAACATGTAAAAATACGAAAAAATAAGCAAAAACAGCAAAAAACAAACAAGGCCAAAAGCAGGCAAAACGCCGCTTCCGGCCTTTGTTTTGCTGGTGCGCCCGGAGAGACTCGAACTCCCGGCACGCGGTTTAGGAAACCGCTGCTCTATCCACCTGAGCTACGGGCGCGTATCATGTTGCTTGGAGGGGCTTGATTCGGCATCATTGACGGCCGCCAGTAGGAGCGCGGCAGGTGCTAAAGGGTTCTCTAAATGTAATCCGAGGGGAAGCTCCAGTTGACATGGATGCCGATTTTTTCCCAGGCGCGGGTAAGAATAGTTTGAAAATCCTTTTTGCCGCGGCCGACAGCATATTTTTTTACGGAAAAATCCGTCAGGCCGCCGCCTTCATCAGGCGTGTTTATTTCGTGTTCCCGCTCAAGCCAGGCCCTTATCTTTTCGGCAACGGCAAGATCGGGAAAGAAAACGTCAATTTTATTTGAATCTTCGTCAAAAACAAGATAGCCGTAGTCCTGAGCTATGTCAAAGGTTACTTTATACAGTCCGGGCATACAGCAGCCTCCGCATTTAAAGAGAATGTCCCATGCCGCTTTGGTTAAAACATGGGCAATGTTTACGGGCCAACTCCGCCATAGCATTAATGATACCACTTAGGGCAGGGTAAGACAAGTAGGGCGGGCCTTGTCAGGGCGCGGCAACATTTTCCATTGCCGCCCGCGCAATAAAGGCGTCAGTCTCCCGGCAGCTTGCCCCTTTGTTCGTTTAGAATTTGCCGGGAAGCTCTCGAACCGGATGCCTTTTCGTCAGCAGCAAGGGAAAGAACGCGCCATTTGCAGGATGCCGGGCAGGGCCGGTTAGTCTTTATTTTTTCACATACGCTATGCCGAGGCGATCCATTGCCGCCCGCACAATAACGATGTCCGTCTCCCAGTAGCTTGCCCCTTTGATCGTTTGGAATTTGCCGGGAAGCATCTCGAACCGGATGCCTTTCCGGCCGTAGTGAGGGAAAGAACGCGCCATCCGCAGGGCGCCGGGCAGGGTAAGGTCGGTTTGGAAGGATTGCTTGGCCGCCTCCCATAAAGCGGGCAGTTTCAGCAATCCGTTCAGGCTGAAAAGTTGGTCGCTCAAAGCTTCCATAAATTTCTGCTGGCGGAGCACCCGCCCTATGTCCCCCAACTCGCCGCTGCGAAAACGGACGTATTTGACGGCGGTCGCGCCGTCCATCAATTGGTAGCCCCGTTTTATGTGGATGTAAAGGTTTTGGTAGGGATCTTCGTAGTCCATGTCGTCTTCCACATACAGCCCTATCCCGCCCAGTGTGTCGATAAGTTTTATAAATCCCCCGGCGTCCACCGTCAGGTAAAAGTCAATCGGGACGCCGAGAAAGTCCGCCGCCGTCTGGCGGGCAAGCTTCATGCCGCCATAGGCGTGCGCATGGTTTATTTTTTCTTCTTCCCCTTCGTCCCGGCCCGGTATTTGAACCAGCGTATCGCGCGGGATGGAGAGCATGGCGACATTTTGTTTGGGAAGGTCAAAGCTGGCCAGCACCAAACTGTCGGAACGGCGCGGCTTTTCCGGGTCGTCGGCTTCCGGCCCGTCAAGGCCGAGAATCAGGAGATTGATCTGCTCGCGCGCGCCGGTTTTGTCCGCGCCGCGCGGCATAGTTGCGTCCGCCCCGTAGCCTGGCGTGAAAAACAGGTAATCTATGGCCGTGTAGAGTTTAATCCCCGCCAGGGAAAATATAATTAAAAAAACCAGCAAGAAAGCAATGCGCCCCCAGCGCGGTTTTCTCTTCACGGCCCGCCGCCCGTTCGTATGAGCGCGTGCCATTAGCCATCCCTCGCGCATAGTTTGCCCAAAAAATAATTCCAGCAATCTATGCAGTCAGGGTGAATGCAGCGCCGGCTGCGCAAAAGATATTCCATGTTATATTTGAGCGCCGACAGCATGGCCAGGTCCATGTTCGCGCGGGCAAGCCTGCGCACCTTGTCCACCCCTTTCTGAACGCGGGCGGGTTCTGTATAGTCGGCGAGGAAGATGACCATGTCAAGTTCGGACATGTTTTTGCCGCCGGTTGTGTGAAGCGATATGGCTTTTAATATTTCCGCATCGGTTATCCGGTATTTTTCCCGGGCGATCGCTGCCCCCATTCTGGCGTGCAAGAGCACCGGCTGCGCTTCTTCTATCGGGCTGACGGAAAGGCCCATTTCCCTGGCTTTTCGCGGCGCTTCATGGTTAGCGCTCTCCCGGCCGCAGTCGTGCAGCAAGGCGGCGATCCTGATTTTTTCCGGATCAAGGTTATGATGTTCCGCCAAAACGGCCGCCTCGCACATGACGCTTACCGAGTGTTCATATCTCTTGGGCGGCAAGGATGTTTTCAAAAGCGCGTCTATTTCTTGTATTTTCAATTTATCCCGCCTCATGGAAGTGTTTTTCAGGCCAGGTAAAGCCCTTCTTTTTTTATGTATAACTCAACGCTGGCCGGCACGATGTATTTGAAAGAACGGCCGCTGCGGACGCGCTCTCTTATATCGGTCGAGGATATTTCCAGTTCCGGCGTATCCAGTTGTATGATGCGCCCCCGGCCTTCGCCGCCGAAAAATTCCAACACTTTTTCCACCGCCGAGGCAAACCCCGGCCTTGTGGCGGCAACGAAGCGGCAATAACGCAACAGGCCGTGGGCGTTCTCCCAATTGGGGATATCCGCCACCGCGTCCGTGCCGACGATAAAATAAAAATCCGCGCCGCCTTTATAACAGTCGTTAAGTTTGCGCAGGGTATCGATGGTATAGGCCACGCCCGTATTCACAACCTCAATGTCCGACACGCTGAAATACGGGTTGTCGCCGGTCGCCAGCACGGTCATGATATAGCGTTCGTGGGGCGTAGCCATGCGCGCCGCGTCTTTATGCGGCGGACAGCCGGTCGGGATGAAAATAACTTTTTCGAGCGCCAGCGAATTCATCACAAAATCCGCCGTTACCAGATGCCCGATGTGTATAGGGTCAAATGTCCCGCCCAAAACGCCTATCTGCCGTTTTTTCATGCTATCTCCTGCCGGCGGCGGGATGGCTGACCGCCAAGCGTTATGCAAGTCCTTTTTTATTATATCAACTTGCCGATGTTAAGACAACCGCCGGACACGCAAGCCGCGTCTTTAAACAGCAATAGGGGCGCCGGGAATGCCCCGGAAATAGAGAGGCATAGCCAGCAAAGGCCCGAGGCTGTCCGCCCGGGCCTTAATGTGTGCTTTGGTTGCGGGGGCAGGACTTGAACCTGCGGCCTTCGGGTTATGAGCCCGACGAGCTACCAACTGCTCCACCCCGCGATAATCTTCTGGTGGAGGGGGCTGGATTCGAACCAGCGAAGGCAAAGCCGGCAGATTTACAGTCTGCTCCCTTTAACCACTCGGGAACCCCTCCGTTGCCGCATGCCCTTCCCTTGGAGCTGGCGAGAGGACTTGAACCCCCAACCTGCTGATTACAAGTCAGCTGCTCTACCGGTTGAGCTACGCCAGCATTGCTTGTAACTGCGACGATACTTAGTATATAATAGAACGCCGGGGGTGTCAACTTTAATTTTTCAGCGGTCGCCTCGTTTGCGAGTTTATCTGTCCTAAGATTAAAACACCCCTTAATATTTGCGAGGCAATTCGCCGCGCTGCGCGGCGCAAAACGCCTGCACAACCGCAAGGTTAGGCGATGCTTCGAAAGAAAGCGGGGCGGCAAATCGGCCGCAAAGGCAGTATGGTTTTAATCCGAGAACAGTATCGGCCGCCGCGCCGCAATTATAATTCCCGGCAAGCTTGGGCGGCGGCCGGCTCTTTTATCCTTGTTTTGACCGTGGCCGGCATAGGGCTTGATGTTTCCGGCGGCACGGCCATGAATGGGCAAAAGCCAAGTCCCTAAGGCAGTTTTGCGGCCGGGCACGGAGTTTTTTCGTCGTTTTTCGCCAAAGTCGCCAGCGGCGTTTCAAAATAAACGCTTTGGCTGGGGAACGCGATGTCCAGCCCAAGTTTCTCCACTATGTCCATGACGGCGAAATTCACCTCTTCTTTCCGTGAAAGGTAGCCAGTGTAATCTGTGGCCAGCGTGAAAAAAACCACGCTTATGTTCAGGCTGCTGTCGCCGTATTCGCTGAAGGCAACCACGTTGTCGCCTTCTTTTTGCGAAAGGCCGCTGTTTTGGGCGAGCATGGCCCTTATTTCCGCCACGCAGTCCGCAAGCTGCTTTTTGGCGGTGGCATAGGCCAGGCCGATGGTTAGGCTGGCCCGGCGCTTGCCGCGCCGCGAGAAGTTGGCGATCGCGACATTGGTAAGGTTGCTGTTGGGGATATGCACAAGCGCCTGTTCAGTCGTCCTGATCCTGGTGCTGCGGAAACTCACCGCTTCCACCGCTCCTTCTATGCCGGCGGTCTGTATCCAGTCGCCGATGCCGAAAGGTTTGTCCAGCAAAATGATGAAACCGCCGAAAATGTTGGCAAGGGAGTCTTTGGACGCCATGGCTAGCGCCAGCCCGCCCAGGCCGAGGCCGGCTATCATGCCGCTGACGTCGTAATTCCATTCCTTGGCCAAAGTGAGAAAGCCTATAATCAAAATTAAAACATGGAGAACGCTGCTCAAAATGTTGCTCAAAATAGGGTCAAGCGCAAAATCGAAATGCTTGGCCAAATTTGTCAGGTGCCCCCGCCTGTTGCCGCTCAAATTGTAGAACATATAGAAAAAAGCGGCGATCAGGAAAGAGCGGCAAACCTTGTCAAGGGTTGCCGGGACGGCGGCGTACAAAGGCGTGCCGCTAAGCCCCGCATAAAGCGAGCTTATAATAATTACCAGCCTGGCCGGCTTTTCCAACGCGTCAAGCAAAATAGCGCGGGCGGACGGCCCGCCGTCGCTTTTCCTCTTCCGTTTAAGCAGGGGAAATACCAATTTTATCAAAACATATTGCAAAACAAGGCCGCCCCCTGTGATATAAACGGCCCTGAACCAAACCGGCCAATTTATATTTTCAAACATTTTCCCACCTCCGCCGCGAAAATCGCCGCCATGTCCAAGCGCGGCATCCGAAACCTGCGCTTGCAGCCGTTTGGTTCCGGCCATTGCCACAGATTCCCAATTCAAAATTATAATCTTTTTCGCCGGCCAACGCC
>JAISLQ010000065.1 GCA_031290885.1 Acidaminococcales bacterium | reverse complement strand
CGTGTGCTCTTCCGATCTCGGCGGCGACCATACGCCTTTGATGCCGGCGACTCCGGCCGCTTCCATGTCGCGCCAAATCTTGGCGGAACGCATGGCGCCCAAAAAGACGCTCTGTTCGTTGGCGCCCGGTTTATCGGCCATCATGGCGGCGGTAAAAATAGGATTGTTTCGGTGATAGACGGCTTCAATCTGTATGTAGGGGCATTTGTCGCCCGGTTTGCCATAGTAGCCGGTAAATTCGCCAAACGGCCCTTCCGACAAAGTCCGATCAGGATAGACATAGCCTTCGATGGCAAATTCGCACTCGGCCGGGAAAGGGATGCCTGTAACTTTGCCTTTGACCAGTTTGATCGGGCCGCCCGCGAAGCCGCCCGCATAATCAAATTCCGACTCGTGGTTGGCAAAACCGGTGGACCCTAAGACCATCAGCAAGGGATCTACGCCGTAGACGCTGACGACCGGCAGGGGTTTGCCTTGCGCCCACCATTTCTCCCGATCCAAGCCGCCGCCTTTGCCCGGCGAGGTAAAAAAGCCGACCTTGTCTTTTTCCATAGCCATCTGGCGGTAGGTGCCGACATTAAAACGCCCGCTTTCCGGGTCTTGCGTTATCACGATGTCGCCGGTACCGATGTATTTGCCGCCATCGCGCGGCCAATGCTGCGGAATGGGGAATTTAAACAAGTCAATCTGGTCTCCGGCCAAACAATTTTCAAAAACAGGGGCGTCTTTTTCGGTTACATATTCGGGCAAAACCTTTTTGAAGCTATTTTTTATTTGCTGTACCAACTCCAGCGGCCGCCGGCCCGGTTTCTCCCGGAAAGACAGGGCCAGGCGGTTGTAGCTGCCGCCAATGGGGTTAAAGAGGACCGAGCCCGTATTAAAGCCTTTGGGTTTTTCAAACAGTAACGTGGAATGTCCCGGATTCCTGCCGTTCAGATAAGCCAAAGAACTCATCTCCAGCACCGGGTCAACTTCTTTTTTGATTCTCGCCAGTTCACCGATTTTTTCCACTTCGCCCAACCAGTCCCGCAAGTTATTGATTTTCACGTCTCCCATAAACAATCAACCCTCCCATATTTGGTTTGCGCATCAGCGCCCTGATGCTTAAATCATCCTATAGGCGGTGATTTTTGGCAGTAGCCGCAGGCAAAATCTATGTAGCCAATAAACTGAAAATTTTGCTAAATATATAAAAAATTTGTAGCACTGGCTACAAATTGTCAGAATGGCCTGTGCTAAACCACACAGCCGCTATAGTCTTTGGGAGTGGCCCGCGCGAAATTTTTGCTGAAAATTTTTGCGTGCCATGTCAAAATGGCCTTGTTAAGGCGACATCCCTTCCGTGATTTTGCAGGGCGCCTGCCTATCGGCCCTGCCAATCAATTTGCCGCCCTGCGCGGAGCAAAACGCAGGCGAGCCCGTAGGTTCGGCGCGGCTTTAGGGCAAAGAGGGCGGTAAATTGGCCGCAAAGACAGTATGATTTTAATTTGCGAAACAGTATAAGTTACTCTTTTTTCGGGGCAACAGGTTTATTCGATGACAAGGATTTTTTCTTGATTATCTGCATGATTTTAGTTGCGGTAACCCTATTCATGCCGGCCAATACGCTTAATTCCTCATGCGTAAGTTTTATTTCCGGTTGAACGCGCTCAATGGCAAATAACAATTTCCCCATATTGTTGTCTAAGGACAGATGCTCTATTTGCGCGACAGCGTCAGAAAAGCGGCGGCAGATATTGGCCAGGACGAAATTTGCAAAAGTGCCATTTTTTAAACATAGCGAGCGGAAGAACTCTTTTGTAAATAAACAGCCCTCCGTCCTTTCCCTGGCCATGATCAGGATGGTGTTGTCCGGTATAGTATCGCAAAGTTGAGACAGCCCCAGTATATCCCCGCCCCGTAAAACTTCAATGCCTTTTTGTTTCCCGTCGCTGCGCTGACGCACAGTTAGTATGTGTCCGTGATCGATTAAAATCAATTGGCCTTCGCCGATGTAGAAAAAACCGTCCTGTTTAGGGCCAAATTTAAATCTTACTTTGGCCGCGCAAAGGATTTCACGGGTCGCGGCGTCCAAAGCGGCGCAAAAAGGATTCGTGCAGTCCATCAGATGCCCCTCCTGGAAATAATGTTCTGATACAATGTCAGGCCTCGGCAATAAAAGGGCGCATTCACGCTAACGAAAATACCCATTTCGGGGACGGATTGCTTATCAGGCGCAGCGAAAAACAAAAGACATAATTGGCTTGCCGCTAAACCGTCTCGCCAAGTACCCGGGCCGTTGAAATTTACGGACGGACATTCAGCGCTTTTTAGGCCTCCCGCTAAATGAAGCTTTGTCCAGAAAAATATTTTTCAACAAAATGTGCCGGAAAATCCGCCTAAGGGCAGACGCCGGGCAATAATGCGGATACGCACCGAATCAACCGCCGATTGCGAATGTTTTCGTTCAGCCGCAATTTTGTTTTTAAAACATAAACGCTGTAGATAGAATATTCCGTGATTTTCCGGCAATTGCCACGATATTGCTCATAACATGTAACACAATATAAAGAATGTTACCTAAAATAAATAAAAATAACCGCCTGCTAAGCGGTTTGTCGGGTTTACGGCAAGATGTTTCCCTCGATTCAAAAAAACGGCAGGCATATAAATCGCCCTGTTTATCGGGAAAACAGAAAAGCGCAAGGTAACATTCTTTATATTATGTTACCCGCAGTTTGTTATCGCAATAAATATCATGCAAAATACAAAATGTCCAAAACAATTTACACCTTCGTATTATACTAATACAACTTGCAAAGTTTTGTCAAGCTGATAGAGCAAGAAACCACGGAAATCAATTTTCAAAGTTCGCGCAAATGCCAAGGCGAGACGCTGTACGTCATCAAAACAGTATATAAAGCGAACAGGATGCAGTTCAAAACCGCCAGTTGCACAAAGACGGTCTGCAATTACAGCGGCCGAGGGATCTTCCGTGGGGTATCCAACAAAGATTTATGGGCAAAAAGGATGGCGGCAAGAAACGGGACTACCAAGACAACCGCAAGGCGGCGCTGAACAACAAAAACGGCAGGAACCTAACGGAACGCCCCAAAAAGTCGATGGGCGCAGCGCGCAAGGACACCGGGAGAGTGACCCGGTCGTGGGCAAGCAAGGCACAAAGCCGGCGATTCTGACGCTTGCGGAACGCAAAACGCGGAAATCGTTGTGCTCCCCGGTGAAGAACAAGACGCAGCAGGAAGTGGTCCGGGGGGAGTAGGACGAGGATGCGCGCAGGCAGCGACTTTTCCGAAGTGTTTAAAACAATCACGGCGGACAACGGCAGCGAGGCAATTGAGAAGGATGCGGGACGCCGGGAAGTCCATTATGCCCACTCCTATAGCAGTTGGGAGCGCGGCAGCAACGCGAACGGCAACCGAATCCTCCGGCGGTTCGCGCCAAAAGGCACAGACATTGGAAAACTGGCCGACAAAGAATTACAATGGATAGAGGACCGGGCGAACAATTACCCACGCAAAATCCCGGGGCACAAAAACGCGAACGAAATATTGGCGGAGCGGGGCAAGGGCAGGCAATTAAACTTGCGATTTACGGTTTTCAATTGGCCAAAGATAAAATCCTTGATTTTTTTTAATCTTGCAGTTATAATGAATTGCATTGCAGTGATATTCCTCGATAGCTCAATGGTAGAGCACTCGGCTGTTAACCGAGTTGTTGCAGGTTCGAGTCCTGCTCGGGGAGCCAAGCGGCCCGTTGGTCAAGAGGTTAAGACACCGCCCTTTCACGGCGGTATCGGGGGTTCGATTCCCCCACGGGTCACCAAAATTCAAATATTGTGCTGGTCGGCGTTTCATGGCCGGACAGGTTGGGGCGATTAGCTCAGCTGGGAGAGCGCCTGCCTTACAAGCAGGATGTCGGCGGTTCAATCCCGTCATCGCCCACCAATACACAAGCGGATTTCGGCTGGCGCCGCGATTCGTTTTTTGTTTCCCGCCGAGAAAACGGCGGGAAACAAAAAGAGTTCCCATCTGTCGCCGCCGCAAAAGGGCCCTTTGGTCCCTCTTGCCAAATCCGCAACGAATAATCGCGGGTCATGGACTTTTGGGGTAAATTCTGGTATAATTTCACAATGGTATTAATTTGGCTATCTTGCGAATGTTTCGGCCCTTTGGGAGTGATTTTATAAAATGTTTGGATTTTTGGGTAAAATTTTCGGCGACAGCAACGGGAAAGAACTAAAAAAAATCCAGCCTTGTTTGGACGCGGTAAACCGCCTGGAAGATGAAACAGCGAAAATGAGCGACGCGGCACTTTTAGGCCGCACGGTGGAATTCAAACAGCGTTTAGGCAAAGGGGAAACCTTGGACAGCCTTTTGCCGGAGGCGTTTGCAACCGTGCGGGAGGCCGCCAGGCGCGCGCTCGGCATGAGGCACTTCGACGTGCAGGTCGTCGGCGGCGTGGCGCTGCACCAGGGACGGATCGCCGAAATGCGGACAGGCGAGGGGAAAACGCTGGTCGCGACCTTGCCGGTTTATTTAAACGCTTTGTCCGGCAAAGGCGTCCACGTCATAACGGTCAACGACTATTTAGCCAAGCGCGACAGCGAGTGGATGGGCGAGGTTTACCGCTTTCTCGGCCTGTCGGTCGGCCTTATCGTCCACGGGCTGGATTTTCCGCAGCGCAAGGCGGCTTACGCCGCAGACATCACCTATGGCACCAACAATGAATTTGGCTTTGATTATTTGCGCGACAACATGGTCGTCAGGCCGGAGCAGATGGTGCAAAGGCACTTGAGTTACGCGATCGTCGACGAGGTGGACAGCATATTGATCGACGAGGCGCGCACGCCTTTGATCATTTCCGGGCCGGGCGAGAAATCCACCGATATGTACAAGACGCTGGCGCGCATTGTGCCGCAATTGGCGCCGGAAGAGGACTATACGGTCGACGAGAAGGCGCATACCGTCGCCCCGACCGAAAAGGGCATAACCAAAGCGGAGAAACTGCTGGGCGTCAAGAACCTTTACGAAGGGGAAAACGTCGAGCTTTCGCACCACTTTGCCCAGGCGCTGAAAGCCCAGGCGCTGATGAAAGCTGACCGCGATTATGTGGTCAAGAACGGCGAAGTCATCATCGTCGATGAATTTACCGGGCGGCTGATGTTTGGGCGGCGTTTTTCCGATGGGCTGCACCAGGCCATCGAAGCGAAAGAAGGCGTCAAAGTGGAGAGGGAGAGCCAGACCTTGGCGGCCATCACTTTCCAGAACTATTTCCGCATGTACGACAAACTGTCGGGCATGACCGGTACCGCCAAAACGGAGGAAAACGAGTTTCGGAAAATATATAAACTGGACGTGCTGGTGATTCCGACAAACAAAGAAAACCGCCGGGAGGATCTGCCTGACGTCGTCTACAAGACCAAACAGGCAAAATACCGGGCGGTTGTGGCCGAGATCATCGAACGGCACGCCGCCGGGCAGCCCATATTGGTCGGCACTACTTCAATCGCCCAGTCCGAGGAACTTTCCCGGGCAATAAAGCGCGCGGGCGTGCCGCACAACGTGCTGAACGCCAAATATCATGAAAAAGAGGCCGAGATCATCGCCCTTGCCGGACAAAGGGACGCCGTTACCATTGCCACCAACATGGCCGGCCGCGGCACGGACATAGTATTGGGAACGGGCGTGGCCGATTTGGGCGGGCTGCATATCATAGGCACCGAACGGCACGAAAGCCGCCGCATCGACAACCAGCTGCGCGGCCGGTCAGGGCGGCAGGGCGACAAAGGTTCCAGCCGCTTCTATCTGTCGCTGGAGGATGATTTGATGCGACTTTTCGGCTCAGACAGCATTGCCGGGATCATGGATAAATTGGGCATGTCGGAAGACGAGCCGATCGAACACGCGCTTGTTACCAGATCCATTGAGTCGGCGCAGAAAAAAGTGGAAAACCGCAATTTTGAAATAAGAAAGCAAGTCTTGGATTACGACGATGTCATGAACCAGCAGCGCGAAGTCATTTACGCCCAGCGCCGCAAGATTTTGCTGGATGAAGATCTTCGGCAGAACGTCGTGGACATGATTGCGCGCGCGGTAAAAAACACCATGGAAATTTACGCGCCCAAAGAAGTGCACCCCGAAGATTGGAACCTTTCCGCCCTTATCGCCAACGCCGAAGATTTTTATGCCCCGCCGGGGACGCTCAAGGAAGAGGAACTGGCTAAGTTCAGCCGCGACGAACTGGCGGAACATCTGGAAGAGTTCGCGCTTTTGCATTACGCCGAGCGGGAGCGGGAAATAGGTTTGCCCGCCATGCGCGAACTTGAAAAAATCATCATGCTGAGGGTCGTCGACGACAAATGGATGGATCACCTTGACGCCATGGATATGTTGCGCGAAGGCATTGGCCTCAGGGCTTACGGGCAAAAAGATCCGCTTGTTGAATATAAAGTCGAGGCCTACGATATGTTCCAGGCCATGACCGGCGCCATTCAGGACGACATAGTGCGCTATGTGTTCAGAGTGAGCGTAATTGCCCAACCGAAAGTTTCGGATCACCTGAAAAACGCCCAAGCCGTTTACGTGGGCGAAGGCGAACCGCCCAAAAAACAGCCGTCGCGCAAAACGGAAAACATAGGCCGCAACCAGCTTTGTCCCTGCGGCAGCGGAAAAAAATACAAACAATGCTGCGGGCGCGGGGAATGAATAAATTTAGGAGTTGAAAAAAAGTGCTGCTTGAGGAATACAAACAGGAAATACGGGCGCTGGCGCGCAAACTAAAGGAAATGGGGGATTCCCTTTGACGTTGCCGGCAAAACCGAGCGCGTGGCGGAATTTGAACACAAAATGAGCGCGCCGGATTTCTGGGACAATGTCGGGGAAGCGCAAAAAATCACGCAAGCGGCCGACCAGTTGAAAAGCGAAGTGGAAACATGGCGTTCGCTGCAACGCCAGCTTGACGATGCTCAAACTCTTTGGGAATTGGCGATGGAAGAAAACGACGCCAGCCTCGAAGGAGAAATAAAAGACGGCCTTTTGGCTATCGGCGGCGAAATTGACCGCCTGGAGCTGGATCTTTTGCTGGGCGGCGAATATGACGCCAATAACGCCATTTTGACAATACACGCCGGTGCCGGCGGTACGGAAGCGCAGGACTGGGCCGAGATGCTTTTGCGCATGTATACCCGTTACAGCGAGCGGGCGCGTTTCAAGACGGAGCTTCTGGACATGCTTGACGGCGACGAGGCAGGCATTAAAAGCGCTACTTTGTTTGTCAGCGGGCATAACGCCTACGGCTACCTGAAAGCGGAAAAAGGCGTGCACAGGCTTGTGCGCATATCGCCTTTCGATGCCAACGCCAGGCGGCATACTTCCTTTGCCGCGCTTGACGTCATGCCGGAGATTCCCGACAATGTAGATCTGGACATAAATCCGGCCGACGTCAGGGTGGACACCTACAGGGCAAGCGGCGCGGGCGGGCAGCATATCAACAAGACGGATTCCGCCGTGCGCATGACGCACGTTCCGACCGGGATAGTGGTGCAGTGCCAAAGCGAGCGCTCACAGATACAAAACCGCGAACGTTGCCGGCAGCTTTTGCGCGCTAAACTTTTTGAACTGGAAAGGCAGAAACAAGCCGATCTGAAAAATGAAATATCCGGCGAATACCAGGCGATAGAATGGGGAAGCCAAATAAGATCGTACGTTTTTCACCCTTATTCCTTGGTAAAAGATCACCGCACGGGAGTGGAAACAGGCAACGTGCAAGCGGTCATGGACGGCGCCATCGACAGCTTCGTTGAAGGGTATCTGCGCGGGAGAAAAAATGAAAAATAGCGGACGGTCGACGTTTTGAAAAAGCATGGATATAGCGTCCTTATCTTTATACTGATCGCGGCCGGGCTTTTGTCCAGCCTGTTCATCAGCTTTAACCGGCACAAAATCGAACGGGCCAACAAGAGCGTGGACATGATTTGCGAGTATGAAGAAATACTTCTGCTGGCAGGCATGTCCGGCAAACCGGTCGAGGAAGTTATGCGACTTTTTCGGGAAAGCGGCGCGACTTCGCTTTCCATATACGAAAGCACCTTGGAAACGCTGGAAAAGAGAGGTTTTTTTGCCACGGTCGCCGGCCCGGAAGCGTTGGCGCGGCAAAACGGCCAGGCGGGCGGCGAAGCCTATTGGGAGAGGCTTGTTCCCGGCGGCGGCATAAAACCTGACGAGCTATATTTTTACGCTCCCGCCGGGCAAGACTTTCAGGAAATAGAGGAAGACTTAAAGGAGCGGTTCGGGCCGGACAGGCTGCGCGTGCTGAAGAAAGACGGCCCTCGGGTTTTGGCGCTCAAAGCCGATTACGAAGCGGTAAAAGAACAAAGCCTTAGCATGTTGAGCAGCGACCTGAAAAAAATAAGGGAAAACGGATTTTCGGCAGTCGTCCGCCCCAGCAACTACCAACCGCCTTCCCTGCGCGGCATAACGCACACATTTTCCCGGATAGACAAATCCGGCGTCCGGGTCGCCGGGGTACTTTTCGGCGGGCAGGAAACGCTGGGCTACCCGGATCTGCTCCCGGCAACGGCCCAAGAAATTAAGCGCCGCGGCTGGACGCTGGGCATGACCGAGCATCCTTTGCAGCTGCAATTCGACAAGCAGGCGGGTTTGACGGAACTGGCGGAACTGGTCGGCTATCAGGCGGCGCGCCTTTATGTGATTGAAAAGAAGGAACAGGAAAAAGCCCTTGATGTGCCGCGGGCCGTCAGGCGCTGGGCGCTGACCGACGAAGAACGCAATGTGCGCATGAACCTTATACGGTTCTTTTGGGTGCCGTCTCCGGGCAAAAGCATACTTGACACCAACCTTGAATATGTCGCGCTTATCCGCGACCAAGTATTGGCGCGCGGCTTTTCCTTGGGACCGGCCGGCATTTTCGAGCCTCGCTTTCCTGACCGACCGCTCTTTATCCCGATTATCTTCGGCGCGGCAGCGGCGGGCGTACTGTATCTGTCCATGCTTACGGAACTTCTCAGCAAACGCCGGCAGATAATTTTTTCCTTGCTGGCGGGCGGGCTGCTTTCCCTGCTCTTTTTCGCCGCGCCGCTCGCGGCGCGCCAAGCGACGGCGTTTTTCTCCGCCGTTATCTTCCCGGTTCTGGCGATGGCCTGGCAAATGGGCAATTGGGGAAAGGGGGCCGCGCTGAAAAATCATTCTCTCCCCGCGCTGCTGGCCGTTACCTTTGCCCAACTGACGGCGACCGTGCTGCTGTCGCTGATCGGCGGCCTTTATATAAGCGGCATACTGGGCGACATACGGTTCTTTCTCGAAATGGACATCTACAGGGGCGTCAAACTCACTTTTTTGCTGCCGCTTTTTCTCATAACCCTTGTTTACTTAAAAAGATATACGGTATTGGGCGAGGAAATTGAGAATAAAACCGGGCTTGTCAGCCAGCTAAAACAATTGCTTGACTATCCCGTGCAAATAAAAACTTTGGCGCTTCTCGGCTTGGGCCTGCTCGTTGCTTACATTTTCATCGCCCGCACCGGCCATACCTCCGGCATTGGCGTACCGGCGGTTGAGGTAAAGATTCGGTTGCTGCTGGAAGAAATAATGTACGCACGTCCGCGCGAAAAAGAATTTCTGGTCGGGCATCCGGCCTTTTTCCTGGCGGCTTTCGCCGCCTGGCGCGGATTGCCGCATATTATATACTACTGCCTGATTGTCGGCGCAACCATAGGGCAAGGGTGCCTTGTTGAAACCTTCGCCCACATGCGCACTCCGATTGCCATGTCCGTAATACGCGCCTTTGACGGCCTTTTGCTGGGCGGCGCGGTGGGCATTGCCGCGCTGCTGGCCGCCGCCGCTTTGTTCTTTCTGGGGCGGCTGCTGCTCGGGAGATATGCCGGTGAAACATAAGAACATTCTCATTTCCGGCTATTACGGCTTCGCCAACGCGGGCGATGAGGCCATGCTCACGGCGGTTATCGATGCCTTGCGCGGCTTGACGGACAGCCCCGCCATTTCCGTTCTTTCCGGCAATCCTGCGGAAACGGCCGCGCGCCACGGCGTCAAGGCGATACATCGGTTCGATCCGGTTTCCTTGTTTTGGGCGGCGAGAAAAGCCGATATCGTCCTCTCGGGCGGCGGCAGCCTTTTGCAGGATGTTACGAGCAAACGCAGCCTGTATTACTATCTCGGCGTCCTGCAATTGGCCAAACTTCTCAACAAGCCGGTCATGCTCTACGGGCAGGGAATCGGCCCTTTGCGCGCGGCTATGGCGCGCAGGCTGGCCGGGTTTGTCTGTCGCCAGGCCGACGTCATAGCCGTGCGCGACAAACAGTCGCTGAAAGAACTGGCGCTGCTCGGCGTTGACGAAAAGAAAACATTTCTGACCGCCGATCCGGTCATGGCCATGCATCCAGCCGACAAAGGGAGCGGACGCTCGATATTGCATGAACACGGCGTGGAAGGCGGCTTTTTGGCCGGCATATCGGCCAGGGAATGGCAAGGGGCGGCGCGCTTTAAGAAAGAACTGGCAGGGGCGGCCGATGCGCTTGTCCGGGAATACGGCGCCAAAATTATATTTTTGCCTTTGCAATATCCCGGCGATTTGATGATATCAAAAGAAATCGCTTCCCTGATGGCCGAAAAAGACAGCGCAACGGTGATTGAAAAAAGATGCGGCGTAAACGACTTTCTTTCGCTTGTCGGCAATATGGATCTGCTTTTGGGCATACGACTGCACGCGCTGATCTTCGGCGCGCTCATGCAGGTTCCGGTCATAGGGCTCTCTTACGACCCTAAAATCGACGCTTTTCTCGAAAGCATAGGCGGCCAGCCGGCGGGAGATTTGGCGCGGGTAACTGCGGAAAAGATCATGGACGAGGCGCGGCGGGCCATTGCGGACAAAAGCCTTGCCGCCCGCCGCCATGAATTGTTAGGCGATCTGCGGGCAGGAGCGATGAAGAACGCGCATCTGGCGGTGGAACTGTTAAACGGCGGGAGGCAATTGATGTAAATGATAATCATGAGCGGCGTCAGCAAACGTTACAATAGCGGCCTTTACGCCTTGCGCGATATAAATATACATATAAAAAAGGGGGATTTCGTTTTTATCGTAGGCCCCAGCGGAGCCGGCAAATCAACTTTTATAAAAATGCTGTTCAGGGAAGTGCTGCCGACCAGCGGCAACCTGTTTGTCAACGGTCTTAACGTCGCCAGCATGCCGGAGGGAGAAGTCCCTTTGCTGCGCCGCTCCCTCGGGATTGTTTTTCAGGATTACCGCCTGTTGCCGGACAGGACGGTACACGACAATATATCGTTTGCCATGCAGGTGATAGAGGCGCCTTACCGGACAATACAAAAACGGGTGAACGCTGTGCTTGACATGGTGGGGCTAAGGCATAAATCGCGCGCCTACCCGCGCGAAATGGCCGGCGGCGAACAGCAGCGGGTGGCGATTGCCCGGGCGATTGTCAATGAGCCTTACTTAGTCATCGCCGACGAGCCGACAGGCAATCTCGACCCGGAGAACAGCCGCGAGATAATGCGCATCTTCCAAGAAATAAACGGCGATGGGACGACCATCGTCATGGCGACCCACGACAAAGACATAGTGAATACCATGAACAAAAGGGTCGTCGCCATCGAGGACGGCATGATTGCGAGAGACGAGGTACAAGGGGCATACGGCTATGAGTCTTAGGACCAAGGAATATTTTATTCGCGAGGCAATTCTTTCAATCAAGCGCAACCGCCTGATGAGCGTCGCCTCCATTTCCACCGTTGCCATATCTTTGCTTATCCTGGGCATTTTCGCGCTCATGATCATAAACATGAACAACATGGCCAACATATTGGAATCGCAAGTACAGGTTACCGTCTACATCAAGGACGGCACGGACAAAGAAAAAATGGCCGGGCTGGGGGAAGAAATCAAAAAATTGCCGGGCGTCGCGCAGGTCGACTTTGTCGGCAAGGACGAAGCCCTCAGGCGTTTTGCCGAACAGTTGGGCGAGCGGAAAGAATTGCTGGACAGCCTCGGCAGCAACAACCCCTTGCCGAATGCCTATGAAGTGCGCATGGACAGTCCCGAGCAGGTAAAGTCGGCGGTAAGCCGGATCAGCCAGCTTGAAAATGTCGAGGAAACGGTGTTCGGGCAGGAAGTCATCGAGCAGTTGTTCAGCCTGACCCGCATCCTGCGGGTCGGCGGAGTTGTGTTAATTGTTTTCCTGGCGCTCGCGACGCTTTTCATCATCTCCAACACCATAAGGATAACGGTATTTTCCCGGCGCAAAGAAGTCAACATTATGAAATATGTCGGCGCCACCGATTGGTTCATCCGCTGGCCGTTTTTGCTGGAAGGCATGTTGCTGGGCCTGGCCGGGTCGCTGCTCGCCGTCGTTTTGCTGGCTTGGCTCTATGGCATGATCACTGATCAAATACACGCATCGCTGCCTTTTCTGCCGCTGGTGCCGAAGACGCCCCTCCTATACTATGCATCGTTCTTTCTGGTCATTGCCGGCATGGGCATCGGCGCTTTGGGCAGCAGCATCTCATTGCGCAAATTTTTGCAGGTTTGAGGTAATTGCTTATGTTTGTTGAGAAAAAATTTTACGCGTCCGCTGTCATTGCCGCCCTTGTTTTCAGCTTTTTGCAAATATCTGCCCTGGCGCAGGTGTCGCCTGAAGACCAGGAGAAGATACGGGCGAAGCAGGAAGAATTGGAAGGCATCCGAAACCAGATTGGCGATAAAAAGCAGGCGGTTGATTCCACCCGGGAAAAGGCCCGCACCGCCTATGACGAGCTGCGCGTGGCGGAAAGGGAGCTGGCCCAGGCGGAAGGGGAGCTGCTGGAATTGCAAAGCAGCCTGAACAAAGTACAGGCGCAGATGCGGGACAACGAAAAATTCCTGCAAGATTCCGTAAAACGGCTGTCGGACAGAACGGAGGCCTATAACAAGCGCATCCGCAACATTTACATGCACGGGCAGGTAAATTATCTTGACGTTTTGCTGGGCGCCCATGATTTCACTGATTTTACCACGCGCTTTCAATTGCTCACCCGTATAATAAAAAATGACATAAACCTTATCGACGCCATAAAAAGCGACCGGCAACTGGTGAAAAAACAACAGGAGGGTTTGCTGGCCGGCCAGGAAGAGATAGCCAAACTGCGCGACAGGGCGGCCGCCAAACAACAGGAAATAGCCGGCCGCCGCCGGCAGCGGCGCGTAGCCTTTGACGACGCCGCCGCCGAGCGCAACCAGGCCGAACGGGAATACAACGAATTAATGGCCATATCCGAACGCATAACCGATATGATCCGGCGGCTGGAAGCGGACGGTCAGCCGATCGGCAAAGGCACCGGTTCCATGAACTGGCCGATCCGCGGCTCTATAACATCCCCTTACGGCTGGCGCATACACCCGATCTTCGGTTCGCAGAAATTCCACGCCGGCCTTGATATATCGGCCAATTACGGCGACCTGATCAAGGCGGCCGATGAAGGGGTGGTCATCAGCGCCGGTTGGCTGGGCGGATACGGCTATACGGTCATGATCGATCACGGCGGGGGGATTATTACCCTTTACGCGCACAACTCCGAACTTACCGTCAGCGTGGGCGAAACGGTGCTGAAAGGCCAAACGGTCGCGCTGGCCGGCTCAACCGGCTACGCCACCGGGCCGCACTGCCATTTTGAAGTGCGCGTACACGGAAAGACCGCCAATCCGCTCGAGTATCTTCCGTAAAAAACCGCCGCGGCAATAAAACGCAGATCCTGCCCGCGCGCTCTGAAAGGATAAAAGATTGTTTAACAAAAGGCAAGTTTTTTTCGGGGCCATAGCGCTCACGCTGACGACTTTTTTGCTGACCGCCGGCGCCTTTATGTATTTCTTTCACCTTGTTTCAGGCGACGCGCCATCCACGGTCAAATTTTTCCGCGCCCTGCGCTTGATCCAAAAAGGCTATATCGGCGACGCGCCATCGGCGAAATTGTTTGACGGCGCCATCGGCGGCTTGGTGCGCTCGCTGGACGATCCTCATTCCATGTACATGAGCGGCGAAGTTTTCAATCAATTCATGATGGCGACGGAAGGGCAGTTCGGCGGCATCGGCGTGATTGTCGGCGGGAAGGACGGGGCACTTACGGTCGTGGCCCCGATCGAAGGCACGCCGGGCGAAGCCGCCGGCATAAAGAGCGGCGACCGCATTGTCAAAATAGACGGGGAAGAAACGCGCAATATGCCTTTGGATATCGCTGTCGGCAAAATACGGGGCTTCAAGGACACTTTTGTGGAACTGGAACTGTTGACGGCAAACAACGAAGAACGCACCATGAAAATTATGCGCGCGCTCATAAAAGTGCCGACGGTCAGCGGCAAAAAAATCGAGGACAAGATCGGCTACATCCGCGTGGCCATGTTCACCGAACGTACCTATGAAGAATTTTTGGCTCAGCTCGGCAAATTGGAAAAGGAAGGCGTAAACGGCATAGTGCTTGACTTGCGCAACAACCCCGGCGGCTTGCTGGACGCCAGCGTGCGGCTGGCGGAACACTTTGTGCCGCGTGGGCCGATCGTGTCCATAGTCGACCGCAGCGGCAACAAAAAAATTCTGGAGTCGGCCAATGCAAACCCTAAATACAAAGTCGCGGTGCTGGTCAACGGAGGCAGCGCCAGCGCCTCCGAAATAGTGGCCGGCGCCGTCCAGGACAGCAAAGCGGGGCTTATCGTGGGCACGGCCACTTACGGCAAGGCCTCCGTGCAGAGCATCTTTAGCTTGGACGGCGACTCGGCGATCAAACTGACCGTCGCCCATTACTACACCCCGGCCGGGCGCGGGATAAACGGCGTTGGCATCAAGCCGGACGTTGACCTGCCGCGCGCGGAAAATGGCGACAACCAATTGGACAAAGCGGTCGAAATGCTGCGTCTCCAATTGGCGGGGGAAGGCGCCCGCAAAGGGGATTTTCAACCGTGATTTTTGATTTTCCGCTCCGGCAGTTGTTTATGCTGTCAGTAGGCAATTTAATCTCGGTTGTTGCGCAGCCGCTTTTTTATTTTGTTGTTTTTATGATTTACTGGCAGTACCGAAAATTGGCCGCGCGGCAGCGCATAATGTTTGGGCATGAAATCCTGCCGGTTGGACGGGCGGCGCTGGAAGCGACCGCTCTCGGCATGCTGGGCGGCCTTGCCGCCAGTATGCTCGCGCTTTTGTCCGGCCTTTCCATCAACGGCATGGGCCTGCAATATATCTGGCCGCTGGCTGTTTTGCTCTTTTTGCTGAACATCCGCTTTGTCTGTTTCGCTTACGCCGGCGGCCTTGTCGCCCTAAGCAGCGTCTTTTTCGGCTGGCCGGACGTTGCGCCTTCGCACATGCTCGCGTTGGTCGCGATACTGCACGTTACCGAAGGAATATTGGTCCTGTGCGGCGGCAGCCATGCCGACCTGCCTGTTTATCTGTTTTTTAAAGGCAGGGCGGTGGGCGGGTTCCTGCTGACAAATTTTTGGCCGGTGCCGCTCGTATTGCTTGTTTGCGCCGGCGTTGCGACGGAAAACATACCGGACATGCTCGACATGCCGGCTTGGTGGCCGCTTTTCCCGCCGCAAGATTCATCCGGCGGCCGCGAAAGCATATTCGCGCCAATTACCGTTGTCGCCGCTTTAGGCTACAGCAGCGTGGCCGTTACGTCAACGCCCGCCCGAAAACGGCTGGAATCCGGCGTTTTGCTTTTCTGCTACAGCGCGATTTTATTTGCGGCGTCCTACCTTAGCATAGGCCGCCCCCTATATGCCGCCGCCGCCGCGCTGTTCTCCTTTTTGGGGCACGAAGCGGTCATTAGGCTTGACCGCAAACTGGAAAGCCGCCGGACGCCGATCTATCAAAACAAACCGGGGCAATTCGCGGCGCTGGCGGCCGTTTACGGCTCGCCGGCGCAAAAGGCCGGGCTCAAAGCCAACGATGTGATCCTGCGGCTCAACGGCGTCAAGGTGTGCTGCGAGCATGACTTTTTGCTGGCGGCGGATTTTTTGCCGCAGTCTTTTGACATGGCAGTATCGCGGTCCGGCCGCGAGACAATCCTGCCGGTTACAAAAGCGCAAGGGGGAAAAGGCGTGCTGGGCGTCATTCGGATGCCGGTGCTGGGGCGCGACTGTCTGGCGCAAATCAGCGCGGATCATTCGCTGTTGCGAAAGTTCTGCAAAAAATACATAGGCAGCCGTTTCAAAAAGCGCTGACCGGGCGGCTCCCCTTGGCTTTTTGGCCGTCCGCTCTTTGCCGGCAATCTCTATTCAAAGTTACAAAGGAAAACGGCATGGACTTTAAATTACAAGCCCCTTTCGCGCCTACGGGCGATCAGCCGCAAGCGGTCGATATGCTCGTCCGCGGACTGTCGGCGGGCAAAAAGAACCAAGTGCTTTTAGGCGCTACCGGCACGGGAAAAACCTTCACCGTCGCGTCGGTCATAGAAAAAGCCAACCGCCCCACCCTTGTGCTGGCGCACAACAAAACGCTGGCCGCGCAGTTGGCCAGCGAATTCAAGGAATTTTTTCCTGGCAACGCCGTAGAATATTTTGTTTCCTATTACGACTATTACCAGCCGGAAGCCTATTTGCCGCAAAGCGACACCTATATAGAAAAAGACGCCTCCATCAACGATGAAATCGACAAGCTGCGCCATTCGGCCACCAGTTCCCTTTTTGAGCGCCGGGACGTCATAGTGGTGGCGAGCGTGTCTTGCATTTACGGCCTGGGCGCGCCGGACGACTATTATAAGCTTGTGCTCTCGCTAAGGCCCGGGCAACAAGTACGGCGGGAGGCGATCCTGCGCAAACTTGCCGACATACAATACGGGCGCAACGACCTTAGCCTTGCCCGCGGCGCTTTCCGCGCGCGCGGCGACGTGATTGAGGTGTGCCCCGCCTCTTTCCATGACCGGGCCGTGCGCATAGAACTTTTCGGCGACGAAGTCGATAAAATATACGAATTCGACATGCTTACCGGCAACATCCTGGCGGCGCGCAGCCACATCGCCATCTATCCGGCGTCCCACTATGTTACTTCGCCGGAAAACATGGGGCGGGCGCTGGCCGATATAGAAAAAGAACTGGCGGAGCGGCTGGCCGAACTTCAAACCGCCGGCAAGCTGGCGGATGCCCAGCGGCTGGAGCAGCGTGTGCGCTACGATATGGAAATGATGGGCGAGATGGGCTACTGTTCCGGCATAGAGAACTATTCGCGGCACCTGACCGGCCGTTCGCCGGGCGAGCCGCCGTTTACCCTGCTGGACTACTTTCCGGCAGACTTTCTTATGGTAATTGACGAATCGCACGTAACCATGCCGCAGGTGCGCGCCATGTACGCCGGCGACCGCTCGCGCAAAGATATGCTGGTAGAATACGGGTTTCGCCTGCCGTCGGCTTATGACAACCGCCCGCTGACCTTCGCGGAGTTTGAAAAACGCATAGGGCAGACCATTTATGTTTCCGCGACGCCCGCCGCCTATGAGCTCGGCCGGGCGGAAACAGTGGCGCGGCAGGTAATCAGGCCGACCGGCCTTCTGGACCCAAAGATAAAAGTCCGTCCGCTCAAAGGACAGATAGACGACCTGTGCGACGAGATAAAGGCTGCGGCCGGGCGCGGCGAGAGGGCGCTAATTACCACCCTCACCAAGAAAATGGCCGAAGGGCTGACCGAATACTTGAGCGCCGCCGGCATAAGGGTGCGGTACCTGCATTCGGACATAGCGACCATAGAACGAGCCGAGATCATCCACGATCTAAGGGCCGGGGCATTTGACGCGCTGGTTGGCATCAACTTGTTGCGCGAAGGGCTTGACTTGCCGGAAGTGTCGCTGGTGGCCATACTGGACGCGGACAAAGAAGGTTTTTTGCGCTCCGAGATATCGCTCATCCAGACGATCGGCCGAGCCGCGCGCAACAGCAACGGCTTGGTGATCATGTACGCCGACTCCGTTACCGGCTCCATGCGCGCCGCCATCGAAGAAACCGCGCGGCGGCGAGAACAACAGGACGCCTACAACAAAGAACATAAAATCATACCCAGGACAATCGAAAAAAAAGTCCGCGAACTGATCAAAATTACCAGAATTGCCGAAGACGCAAACATATACAACCGCCAAAAAGATCTGACCGCCCTGTCGCGAGCCGAAACGGAAAAATTGGCCGTCCGGCTGGAAAAAGAAATGCGGGCGGCCGCAAGCGAAATGGACTTTGAAAGCGCCGCCGTGCTGCGCGACCAGCTGATAATGGTCAGGGGCAAGCTCGGCCGGCCGCCGGCCGGCAAGCAGGAGAAAAAACATGCAAGACAAAATAGTCGTAAAAGGCGCGAAACAGCACAACCTTAAAAATATAACCGTAGAACTGCCGCGCGATAAATTGGTAGTCATAACCGGTTTGTCCGGCTCCGGCAAATCATCCCTGGCCTTTGACACAATATACGCCGAAGGGCAAAGGCGCTACGTCGAATCGCTCTCCTCTTACGCCCGGCAGTTCCTCGGCCAGATGGACAAACCGGACGTCGAGTCAATAGAGGGGCTGTCGCCCGCCATCTCCATTGACCAGAAAACTACCAGCCGCAACCCGCGCTCCACCGTCGGCACAGTAACGGAAATATACGACTATCTGCGCCTTTTGTACGCCCGCGCCGGCGCCCCCCATTGCCCGGTATGCGGCAGGGCGGTGGAGCGCCAGAGCGTCGATCAGATCGCCGAACTGATAATGGCCAAACCCGAAGGCGCGAAATTCATGCTGCTCGCCCCTGTCGTCAAAGGAAAAAAGGGCGAACAGCAAAAACTCCTGGAAGGGCTGCGCCGGGGCGGCTACGCACGGGTGCGGGTAGATGGGCAAATACGCGAGCTGTCGGAACAAATAACCCTGGCGAAAACCAAAAAACACGACATAGACGTCATCGTGGACCGTCTGGTCAGGCGCGGCGACATAAACCAGCGCCTGGGCGACTCTCTGGAAACGGCGCTTTCTCTGGGCAACGGCATTGTGGAAGTATACGACCCGGATGCGGACGAAAGCCATCTCTACAGCGAACAATTCGCCTGCGCCGTTTGCGGCGTCAGCCTGCCGGACATACAGCCCCGCCTGTTCTCCTTCAACAACCCTTACGGCGCTTGCCCGGCCTGCACGGGTTTGGGCGTGGACATGGAATTTGACTTGGAACTGGCGATCCCCGACCCCCAAAAACCCTTTATTGACGGCGGCATCGCCGCCATGAGCAAAAACCCCAACTCCTATTTCATGTGCCAGTTTGAGGCGGTACTGAAACACTACGGCTACAATTTGGAAAACTCTTGGCAAGACCTGCCCCAAAAAGTAAAAAACATAGCGCTTTACGGAAAAGCAGAACGGGTTTTTTCCTTCGACTATGAAAACCTCATGGGAGAAACGCGCCGGCACCAAACGGGATTTGAAGGACTTTTCCCGCTGATGGAACGCCGGCGCCGGGAGTCCATGTCCGAAAGCATAAGGGCGGAGATGGAAACTTTCATGACTGTCCGCCCCTGCCCGCAATGCCGGGGGGCGCGCCTCAAACCGGAAGCGCTGGCCGTAACCGTGGGCGGGAAAAACATCCGGCAGCTTACGGAACTTACCGTGCGGGAAGCTAAAAATTTTTTCCGGGAAGTGGCGCTTGGCGACCGCGAACGCTTGATCGCCGGGCAGATTTTGAAAGAAATAACGGCGCGCCTGGATTTTATGAACAATGTGGGGCTGGAATACCTGACCCTTGACCGGGCGGCCGGTACCCTTTCCGGCGGCGAGGCCCAGCGCATAAGGCTGGCTACCCAGATCGGCTCCGGCCTGGTGGGAGTGCTCTATATCCTCGACGAGCCGAGCATCGGCCTGCATCAACGCGACAACCAACGCCTGCTGGCAACTTTGAGACATTTGCGGGACATCGGCAATACTCTTTTGGTAGTGGAACACGACGAAGAAACCATGCTGGCCGCCGACCACATTATTGACATCGGCCCGGGCGCGGGAGAGAACGGCGGCTACATCGTGGCCGCCGGCAACGCGGACGCCATCATGAAAACGCCAAATTCCGTAACAGGCCAATACCTAAGCGGCAAATTGCGCATCCCCATTCCGGCGAAAAGGCGCCCCCCCACGGACAAGTTCCTGACCATCCGCGGCGCCAGCGGCAATAACCTCAAAAATATCGACGCAAAAATACCGCTCGGGCTTTTCGTCGTAGTCAGCGGCGTGTCCGGCTCCGGCAAAAGCACCCTGATCAACGACATACTTTACAAGGCGCTGGCCGCCAGGCTGCACGGAGCGCGCCAGCGCCCGGCCGGTTTTAAAAGCATGGAAGGCCTTGAAAACATCGACAAAGCGATAAACATAGACCAATCGCCGATCGGTCGCACGCCGCGCTCCAACCCGGCGACCTACACCGGCGTTTTCGACTTTATTCGGGAACTGTTCAGCCAGACCCCGGACGCCAGGATGCGCGGCTACAAACCGGGGCGCTTCAGCTTCAACGTGCGCGGCGGCCGCTGCGAATCCTGCCGGGGCGACGGCGTGAACAAAATAGAAATGCACTTTCTGCCCGATGTCTACATCCCCTGCGACGTCTGCAAAGGCGCGCGCTATAACCATGAAACGCTGGAAGTGCGCTACCGGGGGAAAAACATCGCCCAAGTATTGGACATGGTGGTGGACGAAGCGGTGGAATTTTTCCAAAACCTGCCGCGCATCCACAAAAAACTCGCGACGCTCAAAGACGTCGGCCTCGGCTACATCAAGCTCGGGCAGGCGGCGACCACCTTATCCGGCGGCGAAGCGCAAAGAGTGAAACTGGCGGCCGAACTCTCCCGGCGCGGCACGGGCAAGACACTCTATCTCTTGGACGAGCCAACCACGGGCCTGCACATGGCGGACACCCACAAGCTGCTGGAAGTGCTGCAAAGGCTGGTGGACGCCGGCGACACCGTATTGGTCATAGAACACAACCTGGACGTTATCAAAACTGCCGACTGGATCATCGACCTGGGTCCGGAAGGCGGCGACCGGGGCGGCGAAGTGCTGGCGGCCGGGCCGCCCGAACAGATCGCCAAGGCAAAGGGCTCTTATACCGGCGCTTATCTGAAAAACATGCTGAAAAAAGGATAGTAAAGTAGCAAAGATGGAAGATAACAAAAACCGGATAGAAGAAAAACTTTCCCTTTTGCCGGCTCAGCCGGGCGTGTACATCATGAGGGACAAAGATGCGGACGTGATATACGTCGGCAAAGCGTCGGTATTGCGCAACCGGGTACGCTCTTACTTTCGCGCGGGCGGCGCCTCCGGCGGCAAGACGCAGGCGCTGTCCTCCCGGATCGCTGATTTTGAATACATAGTTACCGCCAACGAACTGGAAGCGCTCATCCTCGAATGTAACCTGATCAAGAAATACCGCCCCAAATACAACGTCCTTTTGAAAGACGACAAAAGCTACCCTTATATCAAGCTTACCCTGCGCGAAGAATATCCCAGGGCATTTGCCACCCGGCGGCTGGTTGAGGACGGTTCGCGCTATTTCGGCCCGTACGCCGACGTTGGCGCCATGCGCCGGACGCTGGACTTTCTGCGCAAGGTGTTCCCCTTGCGCACCTGCCGCAAAATGGGCAAAAGGCCTTGCCTGGAATTTCACATAAAACGTTGCCTGGCGCCGTGCGGCGGCGGGGTAGACAAAGCGGAATACGCCAAAATGGCCGAAAATGTCGGCTTTTTTCTGGAAGGGAAAAGCGAGTCCCTCTTGAACCAGCTTAAAAAAAACATGCGAACCGCCGCCCTTGAACTGCGCTACGAACAAGCCGCCCTCCTGCGCGACCAAATAAACGCCATAGAAGCCGTCCGCCAGCAGCAGACCGCCGCCACCATCGCCGGCGACGCGGATGTCGTCGGCCTGGCGCAAGACGGCGGCGACATTTGCGTACAGGTATTTTTTGTCCGCGCCGGCAAAATAAGCGGGCGCGACTATTTCCTGATGACCGGCGGCGACGCAAACAGCGAACGGGCCGCCTTGGCGGCTTTTATACAACAATATTACAGCAAGGCCGTATCCGCTCCCGCGCAAATAATCTGCCCGGTCGCCCTTTTGCCGGAGGAAGCCGGGATTCTTTCCTATTGGCTGTCCGAAATCAAAAAAAAGAAAGTAAAACTGATCCATCCCCGGCGCGGGCTGAAAAAGGACCTTCTGGCCCTGGCGGCGGAAAACGCCTCCGCCTTGCTGCAAGAAGAAAAAGCGCGCAAAAAGGCCGCAGAAAACCGGCAAACGGCATCCCTTGACCCGTTGGCGCTCGCGCTTGGCCTTCCTCTGCCGCCCGAACGGATAGACTGTTTCGACATATCGCACATACAAGGGGCGGAAACTGTCGCCTCCATGGCAGTGTTTAAAGGCGGCGCGGCCAGCGGCGGCGATTACCGCCGCTACAAAATACGCTCCACCGAAGGCAAGCCGGATGACTTCCAGGCGATGGCCGAAGTCGTGCTGCGGCGTTACCGAAAATACGAAAACCTGCCGCAGCTGATCATAATCGACGGCGGCAAAGGGCAGCTCGGCGCCGCGCTGGAGGTCATCCGCGGCCTGGGCCTTGATACGCCGGCCATCGGTTTGGCCAAAAGGTTTGAAGAAATATGGCTTGAAGGGGCAAGCGAGCCGCTTTGCCTGCCGCCGGATTCGCCCGCCCTGCTCCTTCTCCGACGGATCCGCGACGAAGCGCACCGCTTTGCCATCTCCTATCACCGGAAACTGCGCGCCCGGAGAAACCTGACGTCAATACTCGACAACATACCGGAAATAGGCGCGGCGCGGCGCGACGCGCTCCGGCGGCGCTTCGGCTCCATCCGTGCCATCCGGGAAGCCTCGGCAGAAGAATTGGCCAAAGTGCCGGGCATGACCAAAAAAGCGGCGGAAGCCGTAAAAACATACTTCGCGCGCAGCGAACAGGGTTTTAAACAGGGCGCGTTGCATAATTAAGTGTCGTTTCCAAGGAACGGACAAAGATCCATGGCAAATCCGATGTACAATGGCAGAGCCTGTTAATGCTGCCGTTCAACGCCCATCTTCGGGCGAATTTTCCGCCATGCTTTGCCCTGAAGCCTCGCTGCGCCTGCGGGTTCGTCTGCTGGATCTGCTTGTGACCGTTCCGATTATCCAATGGTTGTCTGTTTTCTTTTTCTGTTGCATTTCATTTTACAATGAACCGCCGAAGAAACGCGCAAACATTTAAATAAAAAGGTTGACACGCGAAACGAAAAGAGGTAAAATGACGCTATATTGCATGTAGGCGCTGAAGCGCCGCTTCTCCCGCAGTTGTTCATGGCTGATTAGGAACAAACTAAAGGCCGGATGTGCGCCAACGCGCATGTCCGGCTTCGCGTTTTGCCGTCATGGAGGCGTTTGGCATGATAAAGTGGCAGCGATGTAGGGTTTAATGTTGGCAAGGGAACGGAGCTTGCGCCAAGGGTACGTGCCCGGCGCGGGGAAATATTAATTTTCGCAAGGAGCAAAAGCATATGCAGACAAAACGGCAAGATGAATATACAGGCGGACTTGCCGCGAAGATAAAGGCGCGCGGCATCAACAAGGTTTTTCGGACAAGGCGCGAAGACGGCCCGGGCTATGAGGAGTTTGTCGCGCTCAAGGACGTCGATATCGATGTGTATCCCGGCGAGTTTTTGACGATAGTCGGGCCGTCCGGCTGCGGCAAATCGACTTTTCTTGACCTGATGGCCGGGCTTGACCACCCAACTTCCGGCGAGATAACCATAGACGACCGGGTAATAAAAGGCCCGGCAATGGACAGGGGCTTTGTCATGCAAGGTTACGCGCTTTTTCCTTGGCTTACGGTGAAAGCGAACGTGGAGTTTGGTTTGGAAATAAAGAAAATCCCTAAAAGCAAGCGCGCGGAAATAAGCGGACATTATATAGAACTGGTGGGGCTTAAGGATTTTGCCAACAGATACCCGCATGAGATATCCGGCGGCATGAAACAGCGGGTGGCGATTGCCCGCGCCTTGGCTTTTGACCCGGAAGTGCTCTTGATGGACGAGCCGTTTGCCGCGCTGGACGCGCAGACGCGCGAGATCATGCAGGAGGAGTTGCTGCGGATTTGGGAAGAAACCAAAAAGACCATTGTTTTTGTTACGCACGGCATAGACGAGGCGGTTTTCCTGGCCGATCGCATAGCGGTTATGGATACTGCCCCGGGCAGGATAAAGGCAACGCTCAACGTGGAACTTAGCAGGCCGCGCCAGGGAGTAAGGGGCTCGGCGGAATTTGGCTGGATCAGGCACAAGGTATGGCAGCTTTTACAAAAAGGCGAATTGGAGGAAAAACAGGAAACCAATCCCGAACAGGACATCGCCAAGGTAATAGACGCCAGGGCCGTGCTGTAACGATGCAATAAATAAATAAATAAGCGCCCGGGCCGATTAGAATGACTAAAAGCCAAAAATAAGCAGAATTATTTTTGGCTTTTTAATTTTATGGGAAGGGTGGCAATGAGTTGCCAGTTAATATAAATACCGACATAGCCGACAGAGTTGCTAAGGACGAAAGCGTCCGCTCTGACTGCAGAGCGGCCAAGACGATAGCTTCTTTCTTGGAAAGGTCTTTTATCATATTTGTGCTTATTATTTTTTGGGAAATATCCCCAAGGATGGGGTTGGTAGACCCTTTCCTCCTTTGCCCTTTCAGCGAAGTAGTGAGCCATACCGCCAAGTTGATCTACACCGGCGAATTTTTCAAGCATTTTAATATCAGCCTTTTTCGTTGGGGGATAGGCTTTTTTGCGGCGCTTTTGGTGGCAATTCCCTTGGGCATCGTTATGGGCTGGTTCCGAAAGTTCGAAGAGATAGCGGATCCGTTAGTGCAGGCTTGCCGCAATTGTTCGGTATTGGCTCTTTATCCGATCTTTATCTTGCTATTTGGAATAGGAGAAAAAGCCAAAATTTCCATTATCATGTGGGGAACTGTTTGGGTGGTTTTGCTTAATACCATTGTCGGAGTCAAGAATGTCGACCGTATTTTGGTCAAAGCGGCCAAATCAATGGGCATTGACGATTTTGAACTGCTTTTCAAGGTTCTTTTGCCAGCGGCCTTGCCTTATATAATTACCGGCGTCAGATTGGGGGCGGCCAGTTCCATCCTAGTGCTGATAGCGGCGGAAATGGTAGGCGCCAATGCTGGCTTGGGGTTCATGATTTTCTATTATGAAGCCAGATACGCCGTGCCGGAAATGTACGGCGGCATCATCATCCTTTCTGTCATCGGCGTGTCGTTAAATACTCTTTTGTTCCATCTCGAAAAAAAATTCACCGTATGGCGGGAAGATATCAGCAAAGGATGAGAGGATGCCGCATGTTCAGGACTTCAAGAATTGGCCGCTGGCTGAAAAAAAGCGCCGTCATTTGCTTCGTGCTGTTTTTGTGGCAAGTTGGCCCTTCGCTTGGCATTATAGACGAAAGGACTTTGCCGTCTTTCCTGCGCGTACTGTCGGAGTGGCTTAAAATAATGTTCTCTGGGGAATTGCCTGAACACATTTATATAAGTTTACAAAGATCTTTGGCAGGATTTTTTTTAGCGGTCGCGACGGCTATTCCATTGGGCGTAGCCATGGGCTGGTTCAATCGTGTCAACCGTATTTTCAATCCTATAGTTCAGCTTTTCAGAAATACAGCATCCTTGGCCCTTTATCCGGTGGTGCTTTTGATTTTCGGGCTGGGCGAAACAGCCAAGATCGGCATTATTTTCTGGGGGGCGCTTTGGCCTCTCCTTATCAATACAATAGAAGGAGTTAACGCAGTCAGCCCTATCTATATAAAAGCCGCTAGGACGATGAACGTTTCCACTTTTCAATTGTTTGTGAAGGTGGTGCTGCCTGCGTCGATCCCTTTTATCCTGACAGGCCTTAGAATAAGCGCGACCCGCTCCATAGTGGTGCTGGTGGCGGCGGAGATGCTTGGCGCGTCCTCCGGCCTGGGATATCTGATATTTGACGCACAGCACAAGGAAGAAATAGAAAAAATGTACAGTGCCATAATTACTCTTATTAGCCTTGGCATGATCGTTAATTTACTTTTGGTAAAACTTGAGCGCAAGCTGACTGTCTGGAAAGATTGCCCTTGAATGAGATCTCATTCAAGGGCAAGATCGGCGGACGAGCAAAGATAATATCGCAAAACGCGAGGAAAAGAAGGGAAACATGTTATGAAAATAAACGAGGTTATTGACGCAAGGCTATATCGGGAAATAAGTGGCGATACGGTTGTGGGCATAGATATAGGCTCGCGGGAAGCCAAAGCTGTGCTTTTGGACGGCGGCGAATTATACGCCGCGCAGTTGCCTACCGATGTGAACATGCAAGATACGGCCAATACATTGTTGGCGGAACTTTTAAAAGTTTCCGGGAAGCGCTACGGCGATATCAAATATATTGTCGGCACAGGCTATGGCCGCGTGGCCATGAGCTTCGATCGTCTGCCGAGCCAGATAGTTACGGAAATATCTTGCCACGCCATGGGCGCGCATTATTTGAATGCCAGCATCAAAACTATTATCGACATAGGCGGGCAAGACTCCAAGGCAATCAGGGTAGACCCGGAAACAGGCAAGGTGGTGTCGTTTGTCATGAATGACAAATGCGCGGCAGGTACAGGCAGGTTTCTGGAAAAGGTAGCCCAACTGTTGGATATTGGCCTGACAGAGCTCGGGCCGATTGCCCTAGAGTCGCAAGCGCCTGCGGAAATCAGTAGCCAATGCGTAGTTTTCGCCGAATCGGAGGTGGTTTCGTTAAGGGCAAAAGGTGCCAGCCGCGAAGACGTGGCGGCCGGAATACACCTTGCAACGGCGCGGCGCGTGCGCAATCTGCTGAGCAGGGTAGGCATAGAACCGGGTATTGCCTTCTCCGGCGGCGTTTCCAACAATGTCGGCATGAAAAAAGCCATTGAGGACTTAGTTGGCTATCCTATAAGCGAGTTTAAGCTTAACGCCGTATACGCAGGGGCGCTGGGCGCTGCTATCCACGCCCGGCAATTTCTGGCGGCAGGAGGCGCGTCCGCAGGCCGGAAAGAAAAAGAAAGGGCAAGCCTAAATCTTGGCAAACTGGAAGAACGCCTGATCGCTTACCAAAATAGCATTATTGAGGGAAAAACCGGAAAAAAAAGCATTGGCTATCTTTGCACTTATACGCCGCTGGAGCTGATAAACGCCGCCGGCGTGAATCAAATGCGCCTTTTTAAGATGGGCAACACGGAGATAGTGGCCAGCGGCGAATTGATCACGCAAAGCGTTTTCTGCGACTTTACCAAGAGCATTCTGGGCGCCTTCAAGGAAGGCGTAGCGCTCTACAAAGCCTTGGACAAAGTTTATACATTCTATACCTGCGACTGCATCAAGAAAGTGGGGGAGGCCATAGGGGACTTCTTCACCTCCTCGGAAATTTTCACCTTGCCACGGCTTAGGCACAAAGCGTCTTCCCGCGATTATTATCATAGGGAAATACTTAATTTTAAAGAAGACTTGGAAAAACTCTCCGGCAATAACATTGCCGCAGAAGCCGTGAAAGAGCAAATAAAACTTTATAACCAAGTCAGGCGATCTTTGAAAACCATTTCCGACCTGCGCAAAAGGGAAAACCCACCGATCACGGGCAAGGATTTCCTCGATTTGGTCAAGGCCTATTATTATCTGCCTCCCCATGAATTGCTTGCGCTTTACGAAGAAATTTACCGCCAAATCCTGAGCAAAGCAGATGATGGCCGAAAGCCTATCAGGCTGATGATGGCGGGCGGCATCGTGGCCGATGGAGACAGGCGGCTTTTGGAATTGGTGGAGGACATCGCGGGCGCCCGCGTGGTAATAGAGGATCATTGTACGGGGGCGAGGAATGTCAGCTATCAGATAGACGAAACCATCGACCCTTATAGGGCGATAGCGGAAGGTTACCTTGACCAATCGCCCTGCACCAGAATGAAGCCTTTGCAGGAGCGCATAGAGATATCCGGCCAATTGGCCAAGGAATACCAAGTGGATGGCATACTATATGTTTATCTGAAATTTTGTCCCTGTTACGGGCAGATCAAGCATCAATTCTTTAAACATTACCAAGAACTTGGCATTCCCGTGCTGGAAATCGCTCTTGATTATTCAGCCAGCGATCAGGGCCAATTGAAAACCAGGCTGGAGGCTTTTATTGAGGTTTTAGGGGAAAGGGGAAAAAAAGGCGAGGTAAAATCGGCTTAAGCGGCCAACGGCATTCGGAATCGGGATTTTTATGGAATTTGGCGCAATAGACAATATGCGTACACAGGCCGAATACTTAAATATAGCAGAAAAGCGCAGAATATGGACAAGGGGGAAGATCATGGGCGTAAAATTTGAGGACGCGCTGGACGGGCGCGTGGCAGGCGAACTGGACGAATCAACGGCTTTGGGCATTGATATAGGCTCCCGCACAGGCAAAGCGGTGCTGCTGCGCCAGGGAAAAATATACACAGCCATAACACCCACGGCGGTTTTCACCCAACAGACGGTAGACAGGCTTTTGGGAAAAATCAGCGCCGAAGCCCAAATAGAAGCCGGCGATATAGAGTACGTGGTCGGCACAGGATATGGGCGCATAGCCTTCGATGCCGGCGGCATCAGAAAGAAAATAATCACGGAAATTTCCTGCCACGCCATGGGCGCTCACTATCTGAACGCCGACGTGCAGTCCATCGTTGACATCGGCGGCCAGGACGCTAAAGCGATCCGGGTGGACAAAAAAAACGGAAAAGTCGTGGAATTTATCATGAATGACAAATGCGCGGCGGGAACAGGCCGTTTTTTGGAAAAAGCGGCCGAACTGCTGGGTCTCACTACGGAAGAACTGGGCGCAGAAGCTTTAAAAGCCACCAAGCCTTCCGATATCAGCAGCCAGTGCGTGGTTTTCGCTGAATCGGAAGTAATTTCGTTGCGGGCCAAAAATGAAAAACGTTCCGACATAGCGGCCGGAATACATCTGGCCAACGCCCGGCGCGTCAAGAACCTGTTTAACCGCATCGGCCTTGTGCCGGAACTTCTTTTCAGCGGCGGGGTTTCCAATAATGTAGGCATGAAACAGGCAGTAGAAGAAGTGCTCGGGCAAAAATTCATCGCTGTTAGGCTGAACGCCATTTATGCCGGTGCTTTGGGGGCGGCTGCCATAGCGCAGCAAAGCATCAAAAATTATGAAAACGAGCAGGAAGCTTTGGCCATAAACATCTAAAAGCACTCGGCAAAATTAAACGATAAGGGGAAGAAAATGCAGGCTGGCAATTTGAATCTTTGTTTTCATTGGCCGTGCAGATTGCGCTTATTCAGCCCTATCTGCGGCAGCGGTCAGATAACAAGCGGGCGCCAAGAAAAAGGCAGTTTGTAGAGTTTATGTTTTTATGAGCCAATAAATTTAATCCACATTATTTAAGAAGATGAGAGAAGGGATGATGGGTGCAAGGCATGGACAGCGCGAAAACGGATGGGTTTCAGAAAGATTATCTTTCTTACAACAAAAAATTGCACGACTACTCTCCGGCGGTGAAAAAGATACTCAATCTTGTGGCCTCTTATATCCCCGATGCGGAGAAAGCCCATGCGAACGGCAGGCAAGCCGTCTGGTGCCATACTTATAATTGGGAGCCGCTTTTTCTCTACAGCCTTGACGCCATTCCAGCGGGGTACACGGAAATGGGCCGTTACAGCACTATGGATGAAATGCTCATCGCCGAGGATTACTACCAGTTTCCTGCCGAAACCTGTTCTATGGTCAAATGTACGGTGGGACAATGGCATCTCCGACAGGGCGGCGGAATTAAAAAGATACTCGGCGGAAGTTCCAATTGCGAACCTTACAATCTGTCTTGGGAAATCATGCGCCGGGAGGGTTATGACGTTTTTAACTACGATGTGCTGTATCGTGCGCCTTCCGTCACCGGCATCCGGCTGCAGGAGCTTGCCAATTTTTTCGCCGAACAGCTTTATGATGTCGCCGAATGGCTGACAGGCAAAAGAGAAATTGACGAAGAAAAATTGCGCGGCGAAATTCTGCGCAGCAACCGTTTGATCAAAAAAGTCAAAAAAATATTGGACTTACGCGTTCAACACCCGTTTTATATCCGTAGCCTGCCCACTATTCTTATGCTGAATGTCGGCGTCAGCAATTATTTTGGCAAACCGGATGAATTTGAGGATGCGGTGGATCTTCTGCTGGCTGAATTGGAAAACCAGCCTGTTAATGAATCGGAGCTTAAGCGAGTGATTCCTTTGGTTTGGGGAGGTGGCACAGGCCAGGAATTTGGCCTTTATGAAGCCATTGACCAGTCCAACGGTGCACTTTTGGGCTTTCGCAGCATACCTAAACTATATGACGAAACCCTGCCGCCTATACAATCTTTAATCAATTATGTGTACAACAGCCAAAGAGCTGGTGCCAGCGTGTATGCCCGCGATTTTATCGAAGCGGAAGTGGAGCGGCTAAAAGCCAAGGGAATCATTTTCTATGGCTATTTGGGCTGCTCTTTCGCCAGCGTGGACAGGGAGCTTTGGCGGAAATATTTTCATGAAAAAGGCATACCAAGCATCAGTTTGGAAGGGTCTTTCCAAGTAGGCAATCCCAGCGGGCAAGTGCTGACAAGGATAAAGGCTTTTGTGGAAATGCTGGCCTGACGGCTTTTGCCGCAACAGGTCGTTGGCGGGAAAACGGTAGAGGAAAGGGGATATCAGTATGAAGAAGAATACACGATTTTGGTTTGCCTTATTCTTTGTTTTAATTTTATGTGCCGGCTGCTCCACCGGGAAACAAGCGGGCAAAGAAGCGGCAGACGCAGGCGGCAGGAAACTTTCCGTCGTCAGGGTGCCGAAAAAGTCCGGTTCGCTTACGCCCGATATTTTCGAGGTGGGAAACAGTCAGGGCTTCTTTGTCAAACATGGCATCAAATTAGAGATCGTGGGCTCTGTCCCTTCATCGCAGGCCATTGCCGCAGTAGTGGCAGACAAAGTCGACGTTACGCATCCTTCCCACATAAACAGGACAATAGCCGGCATTTCTGCTGGTGCCAAAGTCAAGGCGGTCGTAGGCGGACAGGAAACATCCAAACGCGTTCCGCACATGGTTGGCGTTATCAGGAAAGACAGCCCTATCAAAGGCGCAAAGGATCTTTTGGGCAAAAAAATTGGCATAACCCAAACAGGTGGATGCCATGAATATACTCCTTACGCCTATTTGCAAAAAAACGGCGTGGAAAACCCCAAAAGCAAAGTGGAAATCATTATATTGCCGGAAAAACAACTGCAACAGGCACTCAGGCAGAACGACCTTGATTTGATCATGTTGCACAAGATACCTGCGGAGATAGACAAAGACGGCGAGTTTAAAGTGCTTTTTTCCGATTATGACATTTGGGGGACGATTGGCGGCGCTACCCCGCTCTTTTTCTCCGACAAGTTTATTAAAAGCAATCCCGAGACAGTAAGAAATTTTGTCGCAGCTACAGCTGAGACGCTCAATTGGGCCAACGCCAACCCGGAAAAGGCGATGGAAATATCCGCCAAAGCGGCCGGCGGCGGCTTGAAAGGCCAGGACATGACGGAAGGCTACTACGCGCCGGACGGCATAATCAAAGAAGAAACTATTACAGTGTGGATCGATTTGTTACGGGAATTCGATGAGATAAAAGGCGATGTAAAAGCATCGGATATTTATACTAACGAGTTTAATCCTTATTACAAAAAGTAAGAACCTGTGAAAACGCGCCGATATCGCGGCCGGCATACATTTAGCCACAGCGCGCCGCGTGAAAAATCTGCTGAATAGGATGGGGCTTGCGCCTGATATCATTTTCACCGGCGGAGTTTCTAATAACGCCGGCATGAAAAAAGCGTTGGAAGACATTCTAAAATATCCTTTCAGCAAAGTCAACCTTGACACCATCTACGCCGGAGCGCTGGGCGCGGCCATTATCGCCCAGCAGAGCGTAGCGGCGCATGAAAAGGAACAACAAGCTTTGGCCATAAACATATGAGCAAAAATAAAATGAGGTGGGAACATGTCCATTTCCAAAGAAAACGGCATCGGCGAAGTAGTGGGCCGGCATCCGGAGACCGCAGAAGTGTTCTCCCGGCACGGCATGGGCTGCATAGGCTGCGCCATAGCGCATTTTGAGAGCATAGAGCAAGGGGCGGCGGCGCATGGGATAGACATCGTACGGCTTGTGCGCGATCTTAACGCGGCCATAGAACAGTAAAAAGCAAGGAGATGTTTTTGTGTCAGGTTTTATTGAACGAGCCAAAACCACCTGCGCTTTGGGCGGCGCCCTTGTAACTATTTCGTCCCTGCCCAGGGCGATCCCCGTCGTCCACGCTTCCGGCGGCTGCGCGCAGACGCTTTCCGCCGCCTACAATCTTGGCGGCGCTTACAAGGGGGCGGATTATTGCAGCGGCACCATGACCCCGACTTCCAACATCATTGAAAAGAATATTGTTTTTGGCGGCGAAGACCGGTTAGAAGAGCAAATTGAGCATACGATCAAGGTAATGGACGGCGATTTGTATTTTGTCGTTACAGGCTGCCAGGTGGAAATTATCGGCGACGACGCGCAGAGCGTAGCCGGGCGGTTCAAAGGCGGGAAATATCCGGTGCTTTGCGCGAGTACGCCCGGTTTCGCCGGCAATGGCTTCAAGGGCTACGATCTGGTGCTCAGTACGCTCGCCGCCGATTTTATCAGCCCCAAGGCAAAAAAGGACAAGAAAACCGTAAATATTCTGGGCATCATGCCGGGGCAAGATGTTTTTTGCCGGGGCAATATAAGCAATATAGTCCAGTTGCTCGGCAAATTGGGCATAAAGGCCAACAGCTTTTTCGGCGACGGGGAGACCATCGCCAAAATACGCGAATACGGCGGCGCGGGCCTTAATATAGTGTTTTCGGAAAAACACGGTTTGCAGGCCGCGCAAACCTTTGAAGAAAAACACGGCATGCCCTATATAACGACCGATCTGCCGATCGGCGACACGGGAACGGAAAACTTCCTGCGCAAAATAGCCGATCCCCTGGAAATTAAAGATGTTGACCTGGAAACGGTCATAAACGAAGAAAGAAAATATTATTACAGTTATTTCCAGCGTTTCCTGGAAATCTACGGCGACATTGATCTGCAGCGTTACGCCATAGTTTCCGCCGATATTAATTACGCTTATCCCCTCGTCAGTTTTTTGAGCGAGGATCTCGGCTGGATACCGCACTTGGTGGTGATAAACGAGGAACTGGACGACTTCAGCCGGAAAAAATACGAAAAAAAGTATAAAAACATCACTTCTTTGGCAAAGCCCAAGCTGGTTTTTGAACAAAACACCGGGCAGCTGCTCAAACATATCAAAGAGAGCTGGCCGCAAAATCGCAACGATAAATATTACAACGCTTTAAGCCCCGCGTTTCTCATCGGCAGCAGTTTGGAAGCCGGCACGGCGCAAAAGGTGGGCGCGGGCTTTTTGCCGGTAGTTTTTCCGGTTACCAACAGGGCGGTTTTAAATAAAGGATATACAGGTTATCGGGGCGCCTTGACGCTGGCGGAGGACATTTTTTCCGCGCTGGTGGCCAACCGGTAGCCGAAAAGCGCACATTCGGCAAAATGAACGGCGCGGGGAGGGGAAGTAAATGGCGGAAAACGAATTGACCAAAGGCTTGACCTATAATTATCTTGGAGCGGACGCCGCTCCGACGCGCGAGGAGCGCATACAGGCGACGACCGCTTTCGGCGGTTCTTGCTGCGGCTTGAAGACGGGCATGGGGCAAGGATGCCTCAAGTTCAACAGCAGGAAATTCGCGCAGGGCAACGGTTGCCAGCTCACTTTGGCGCTCGGCATAGTGCGGACTTTTCAAAATGTCGTGGTCATCATACACGGCCCGCTTGGCTGCGCTTCCAACAACATCGGGCTGGCGGGGTTTAATAAGACGGCGCGCGCGCTGAAAGGGAAGCCGGTCCAGGATGTAGTATGGATGCATACCAATCTTGACGAGCGCGACGTTATTGACGGCGGCCAGCAGAAACTGCGCGACGCGGTGCTTTACGCCGAAAAAGAGTACCGGCCTGACGTCATCGTAGTAGGCAACAGCTGCGTCCCGGGCATTATCGGCGACGACATAGACCCGCTGCTTGACGAATTGGACGCGCAATTGTCCGCCCGCGTGGTTCCGGTACACTGCGAAGGGTTTCGGAGCAAGTTTGTCGCCAGCGGCTATGACGCCGCTTACCACGGCCTGCTGAAAAAACTGGCCGACCCGCCCGCCCGTTACAGGCGCGCCGTGCCGAACGATGTTGGGGCGGCGCTTCTGGACGCCGGGGAAGAGTATGTAAGAAACAGAACGGTCAACCTTTTAAACGTCGGATCTACCAGCTATGGCGACGAGGTGGAGCTTTCCAGGCTGCTTACGGCGCTGGGCCTCAAAGTTAACGTGCTGCCGCTTTTCGGGCATATTGACGAAATCGCCCGCATGGGCGAAGCGGCGCTTAATATAAGCATTTGCGCCACGCACGACGATTATCTGGTAGGGCACTTAAAAGAACGGTTCGGCACGGAGTATATAATAGACACTCTGCCAATCGGGATCAAAAATACCAACAAATGGCTGCGCGCCATTGGCAAAGCCATGCGCCTGGAAAAAGAAACCGAGAACCTCATCCAATTGGAGACAAGCCAACTGACGGAGGCGCTGGAGCCGCTGAAAGCGGCGCTCAAGAACAAGACTGTATTTGTCGGCGGCGGGGAAACGCGCATATTTACCACCGCCGAATTTTATCAGTCGCTGGGAATGAGGGTGCTGGGCTTAAAACCGCACAACTTCGATCATTTCGCCGTGCCGATGATTGAGGAAATAAACGACCAGGACGCCGTTATTGACGTTGCGCCAGGCCAACCGGCGGAAGAGATGGTCATTTTGAAAAAACTTAAGCCCGATTTATATGTCGGGCACGGCGGCGCCAACGGCTGGGCGACGAAACTGGGGCTGACGACTACGCCGCTTTATGGGCAGTCCTTTAACTACATGGGCTATTCGGGCGCCTTTGAGCTGGCCAGAAAAGCGGCGAGGGCTTTCCAAAATACCAATCTGGCGAAAAAAATAGCGGCCAACGTAGCCTTGCCTTTCCGAAAGGAGTGGTACGAAAGCAATCCTTTTGATAATATAAAAGAAGCGCAACTGTGATAATTCAACAAAGAAAGGAAGTATGCAAATGGCCACCGCTGTGGATTCTTTAACTGACCTGATCGGCAATACCCCGCTTTTGCGGCCGAAATCATTTTTGAAATTAGCCAGGATAAAAGCGGACCTTCTGCTGAAGCTGGAATATTTCAACCCCGCCGGCAGCGTGAAGGACAGAATAGCTTTGTCGATGATTCTGGATGCGGAAGAAAAAGGGCTGCTGCGCGCCGATTCGGTTATTATTGAGCCGACCAGCGGCAACACCGGGATCGGGCTGTCCTTTGTGGCGGCGGCTCGCGGCTACAGGATCATCCTGACCATGCCCGACACCATGAGCCTGGAAAGGCGATCCCTGCTCAAGGCGCTGGGCGCGGAACTGGTGCTGACGCCCGGCGCGGACGGCATGAAAGGCGCCATAAGGAAAGCGGAAGAACTTTCCGTTTCCGTACCGTCCGCCATTATATTGCAGCAATTCAACAATCCGGCCAATCCCGCCATACACCGGGCGACTACCGCCGAGGAAATCTGGCGGGACACGGACGGCAAAGTGGATGTTTTCGTTGGCGGCGTAGGTACGGGCGGCACCGTTACCGGCGTGGGCGAGGCGCTGAAAAGCAGAAAAAGCGCCGTCAAGATCGTCGCCGTCGAGCCGGCGGACTCCCCCGTCCTGTCGGGCGGGGCGCCGGGGGTGCATCAAATACAAGGTATCGGCGCCGGGTTTGTGCCTAAAGTGTTTGACTTTAAAGTAGTTGATGAAATCTACAAAGTAAAAAATGAAGAAGCGATCGACACCGCGCGCGTGCTCGCCAGAACCGAAGGGCTGCTGGTCGGCATATCGTCGGGGGCGGCGGCCTTTGCCGCGGCCAGAGTTGCCCTGCGCCCGGAAAACGAGGGCAAAACCATCGTGGCGCTTCTGCCCGATACCGGGGAACGTTACTTGTCCACCGTGCTTTTTAAGGATTTGACCGACGAAGGCAGCAAGTATTGGCAACCATGATGTTTTTCGGTTGAAACTTGGATAATGGGCATCCGCGATGCCTTACAACGCGTTTGGCAAGGGCAGCTTTTCCGGCAAGGCCAAAAACCCCGCAAGGATCATTTTTGCGCCTTGCGGGGTTTAGTGGTTTATGTGCCGACAAATGTACAGGGGACATCCAAATAAACGCTTGCGGATTCTTGCTGTTCCCAGATTGGAATCATACTGCCGCCGCAGCCAATTTACTGCCTTGCCTTAAATACTCGCCGGACTTATAGGTTCGTCTGAGTTTTGCGCCGCGCAAGGCGGCAAATTATCGCGCAAATCTTAAAGGGGTGTTTTAATCCGGGGGCAGTGCAAGGCGGGATGCCTTTTCGCATGGCGTGACGGCAGCGGCTTTGTGTCCGCAGGCGCGCGAAAATGTACCGCAGGCCGCCCTTTGTTCGGGCGGCGGCCCGCAAAGGGCGGGAAAACATCCGGCGCAACGGCGCTGCTGGATGTTTCCGATAAATATTCAGGGCGCTTTTCTTTTGCGGCCTTGCCTGGCGCGGACGATTGTAAAATCGCCGCCGTTATGTTATTATGCACATAGATGTTGCTGGCCGGCGCCAGAGCGCGCCTGAAGCCAAAATGCGGCTGACCGCCCCCGGGGATTTTCCCTCCGCTCCTTAGCGGTTGCCAAACCGTTTCCCGGACACCAGCATCCAAGGAGGCCGGACAATGGAAAAAAGCGCGCAGATAACGGAAAAAAACGTGATAATGGACGAGAGCGCCATAAGACGGGCGCTGATACGCATAGCCCATGAAATAGCCGAGCGCAACAAAGGGTCACGCGACATCGCCTTGGTTGGCATCCGGAGCAGGGGAGCGCCCCTGGCTGGCCGCATAGCCGGGGAAATAAAGAAAATCGAAGGCGTGGAAGCGCCTGTCGGCCTTTTGGACATAACTCTTTACCGGGACGATCTTTCCACTTTGTCTTATCAGCCCGTTGTACACGGGACGGAGATAAATTTTCCGCTTGAGGGCAAAGTCGTCATCATGGTAGACGACGTCCTTTATACAGGCCGGACTACCCGAGCCGCCTTGGATGCGCTTATGGACATTGGCCGGCCCAAGGCCATACAATTGGCCGTGCTTATTGACCGCGGACATCGGGAACTGCCGATACGCGCCGACTATGTGGGAAAGAACGTGCCTACGGGCAAAAGCGAAATTATCAGCGTTTGCCTGCGCGAAACTGACGAAGGCTCCGACCGTGTGGTCATCTGTGGGCGCCTTTAGCCGATGGTGGCAGCATTAAAATACATTTTGCGTATTGTATCGATTGTGCTATAATGGCCGTGTGTCAATACGCTTTGTGAAGGAGCAGGAAAACAGATGAATGTTCTTCCGGTGGTAATAGGCGCGGCGGCCTTATTTGCGGCGGCTTATTATATCTACGGCCGGTTTCTGGGCGAGCGTGTTTTTCAGCTTGACGACGCCGCGGCTACGCCGGCGGTTTTGTTAAATGACGGCCTTGACTTCGTTCCTGCCACGAAATACGCGCTCCTGGGACAGCATTTTTCGACGATTACTGCCGCCGGCCCGATCAACGGCCCTATTTTGGCCGCCATGCTTTTCGGCTGGGCGCCGGCGCTGATTTGGGTACTGGTCGGCAGCGTCTTCGTCGGCGGCGTCCAAGATATGGGAAGCCTTATAGCCTCCGTCCGCTACAACGCCAAGTCCATAACCGAAATAGTGCGGGTGAACATTTCGCAAAGGGCCTGGCTGCTTTTTATGATTTTTATCTGGCTGACCCTCGTTTACCTGATCGTAGTGTTCGCCGACATTACCGCCAGTTCTTTTGTCAGCAACATTGAGATAAGGGCAGGCGATACGGTAATGGGCGCGCATATTGCCAGCTCGTCGCTTATGTATCTTGTTTTTCCGGCCATTATAGGCCTTATGACCCGTTATTTTAAAATAAACGCGTATATTGCCAACATCGCCATCCTGTCACTTACGGTGCTATGCATCTGGGCCGGACAGGTTTTCCCGGTTTCTTTGCCTTTCTCCGATGTTTCTTCGCAGCAGAAAATTTGGGGCGCCATCATTTTGATTTATTGCTTTGCCGCTTCCATGCTGCCGATATGGCTGCTGGTGCAGCCGCGCGGCTTGCTGGGAGGATACCTTTTGTATGTTTCTTTGTTTGTTTCCGGCATCGGCATTATTTTCGGCGACTATTCAATAGAATATCCGGCTTTTACCATGCTTGGCGCCGGAGGGTTTTTCGGCGGCGGCTTTTGGCTCCCGATGTTCCCGCTGCTTTTCGTTACCGTTGCCTGCGGAGCTTGTTCCGGCTTTCACTCGCTTGTGTCCTCGGGAACCACCAGCAAGCAGTTAGAATACGAAACGGACGCCAGGGCGGTAGGCTACGGCGGCATGCTGCTGGAAGGCATGGTCGCGGTTATATCTATCGTCTGCGTAATGATAATGGCCAAAGATTCGCCCATCTTGGGCAAGGCGCCCAATTTCGTTTACGCGACCGGCATCGGCAGTTTCATGGAATTTATCGGCGTGCCGATAGTATTTGGCATAACCTTTGGCCTTTTGGCTTTCACTACCTTTGTTTACGATACGCTTGACGTATGCACGCGCCTCGGGCGCTACGTCGTGGAAGAAATAACCGGCTGGAGGGGGCGCGCGGGCGGCTTCCTGGGCGCGGCCTTGACCATGTGCGCGCCGGGCTTTTTGATTTTCCAGACCATCGTGGACGGCGATGGCCGGATCGTCCCGGTGTGGCGGGTATTTTGGAATACCTTTGGCGCTTCCAACCAATTGCTGGCGGCGCTTGTGCTTGCCAGCGTATCTTTCTGGCTGATGAAAAGCCGTCCGCAGTCTGCAGTATGGCTGGTTTCCTTCGTGCCGTCCGTCATTATGCTGATGATGTCCAACTGGACTTTGTTTAACGCCATTTATTCGGGCTGGTTCTTTGGCGAAGGGCATTCGTTCATCCCGGTTGTTTCTGTTGTTCTGTTAGTTTTGTCGATAATAGTCAGCGGGGAAATTTTCTTTTCCATGCTGCGGACAGACGGAAAGGCATTCAAGCCGCGCCTTTAGCCGCCCGGGCCTTCTCTGCGCGACAGGATCGTCCCCCGTCCGGCGCCGGCCGATTGCGGCGATAAAGCTTGAAAATTGTCGCTTGCTTTCAGTGCCCGGCGGCGGGCGCTGTCGGTGGCGCGTGCGCGGGAGCAAAACATGTCGATATTGGCCGAAAATCTTACTAAATGTTTTGGCGGGAAGGAAATTTTCCGCCAAGTGAACCTTCGCTTGGAAAAAGGCGCCAAAATTGGACTGATCGGCAACAACGGCGCGGGCAAAACCACCCTCATGCGCTGCATCCTGGGGCTTGACGAATACGACGGCGGGCGCGTCTTTTCCGACCCGGCCGCTAAAATAGGCTATGCCGCGCAAGACGCCCGGCCGGCCGACGGTTCGTTGTGGGAGGAGTTGACGGCTTCCCGGCAGGAACTGTTTGCCCTTTCGCGGCAAATACGCGACTTGGAAGGACAAATCGGCGGGCAGCCCGACGAGCGCGCCCGGGGGAAACTTCTTGCCCGATATTCCGATCTCAGGCAGGACTATGAACGGCAAGGCGGTTACGATCACGAACTGAAGGCGCGCAAGGCGGCTTTCGTCCTAGGGTTTTCCGACGAAGACCTGCGCCGGCGGGCAAAAGATTTTTCCGGCGGGCAGAAAACGCGGATGCTTTTGGCGGCGGCGCTTCTCGGCGAACCGGATTTTTTGTTTTTGGACGAGCCCACCAACCATTTGGACATAGCCATGGCCGAATGGCTGGAAGGATATCTGCGCGAATTTAAAGGCGGGCTGCTCCTGGTTTCGCATGACCGTTATTTTCTTGACCGGACGGTGGACAAGATCGCGCTCCTGGAAGCGGGACGGGTAAAAATCTACAAAGGCAATTACAGCCTGTATGAAAAACAAAAAGAAACGGAAGACAAAACACAAGCGGCGGCTTGGGAAAAACAAGCCGCGCATATAAAAAAAACCGAAGAATATATAAGGCGCAACAAAGCCGGCATCAAAAGCCGGCAGGCTCGCGGGCGGCAAGCGCAGCTTGACCGGCTGGAAAGGGTCGCCCCCGCATCGCCTTCGGACGGCTTAAAACTTAAACTGCCGGTTCCGCCCGAATGTTCCGACCGGCTATTGACGCTGGAAAAATTAACGGTAGGGTACGGCTGCCCGCTTTTAAAAGACATTGATTTTACCATCCAAAAAGGCGAGAAGATAGCGGTCATCGGACGTAACGGCGCCGGCAAGACCACTCTTTTAAGAACCATAGCCGGCATCCTGCCCGCCCTGTCCGGGCGCGTAACGGCGGGCGGGCGGGTAAAGGTCGGCTATTTCTCGCAAGGACATGAGGGCTTGTCCGGCGGGGAAAACATTCTGGAAAACATACTCGCCGGTTTCGGCCTATCCGAGGAGCAGGCCCGAACATTTTTGGGCGGCATGCTGTTTCGCGGCGGCGATGTATTTAAAAAACTCGAAGACCTCTCCGGCGGCGAAAGGGCGCGGCTGGCTCTTTTGCGCCTTTTGCTCGGCGGGGCGAATTTTCTTTTGCTGGACGAGCCGACGAACCATTTGGACGCCGCCGCCCGCGCGGCGGTAGAGGAAGCCCTCCGGCAATGGGGCGGCGGCATGTTGCTGGTCAGCCATGACCGCTATTTCATTGACCGGATAGCCGGGCGGGTATGGGAAATTGAAGGCGGCAGGCTTTTCGATTATCCCGGCAACTACAGCTATTGCCGCGAGCAAAAAAACGCGCGCCCCAAAGATATGCCGCCGCCCGCGCTGGCGCGGGCGGCGGCAAAAACCGTCAAGGAAAGCCCCAAAACGCGCAGCGTGGAAAGGCGGTTGGCGGCGGTGGAATTGTCCCTGCGCGAACAAGAGGGTTTGCTTTTGGTCTTGGAAAAGCGCCTGTCCGATCCGGCGGAACACGCCGATTTCGCCGCCAGCCGCGCCCTCTCCACGGAATATGCCCGGCAAAAAGCCGGCATCGATTCCCTTACGGCGGAATGGGAAACATTGCTTACAGAATGGGAAAACCGTTGATTTCGTTGATTCAAGATCCCCTTAATAAAAAATCCTTTTCATACGATATATAGATAGGGAGGTGATAACTTTGGGCTTGGATCCAATCGTTGACATGGCTGTCAAAATGAAGTATCAATCCGTAAAAGAACAGGCCAGCTTCAGCATAATGAAAATGGCGCTCGATCTGGCCGAACAGTCCGGGCAGGACATATTGAAAATGACCGAATCCGTCGAACCAGCTCCCGCGCCGCTTGGCAATTTCCCCGGCAATATTATTGACATTTTAGCCTAACTTGATTAAAATAAAGACGACGTATATGAGCGGCGTCTTTATTTTCAGTTAGGAAGTGATTTTTATCAAGCAAATAGAATTGGCTAAAGGCATATATTATGTCGGCTGCAAAGACTGGAAACTGAGGGACTTTCACGGGTTTACCACGGGGCGCGGCGTAACCTACAACGCTTATTTGATCGTTGACGAGAAAATCTGCTTGGTCGATTTAGTGAAAAATACTTTTGCCGATGAGTTGCTGGCGCGGATTTCCTCAATCGTGCCGCCGGAAAAAATCGACTATATAGTGGTTAACCATGTGGAGAACGATCACGCCAGCGCTTTGCCGCAGGTCATAGGCAAAGCCGCCGGCGCGAAAATCGTCATTACCGCGGCCGGGGCAAAAGAAGCGGCGCGGCTTTACGGACAGTACGATTATAATATCGTAAAAGAGGGCGACAAACTTGCGCTTGGCGAAAACAGCCTGCATTTTGTTGCCTTGCCCATGTTGCATTGGCCTGACAGCATGGCGGCCTATCTGCCCGAGAAAAAAATACTTTTTTCCAACGACGCTTTTGGGCAGCACATTTGCGCCAGCGACCCTTTCGACAGCGGGAGCGAGCTATCCGCCATCATGGAAGAAGCGCAAAACTATTACGCCAACATTCTCATGCCGTACAGCAAGCTGATCGGCGGCGCGCTCAACAAGGCGCAGGGGCTGGCGATCGACATGGTTGCGCCCAGCCACGGCGTCATCTGGCGTTCCCATATAAAAGAAATCTTGGATAAATACGCCTTTTGGGGACAGGGCAAAGTCAAAGACAAAGTGCTGGTTGTTTACGACAGCATGTGGGGCGCGACCGAACGCATGGCGAAAGCCATTTGGGAAGGCGCGGCCAAAACGGGCGTTGACGCCCGGCTGTATAAACCCGGGCATGCGGAAAACAGCCGTATAGTCGCCGAACTGCTGGATGCGGCCGGCGCGCTTTTTGGGTCGCCTACGCTCAATTACGGCATGATGCCCTCTGTCGGCGCCTTGCTCCTTTATCTGAAAGGCTTGAAGCCGGTGGGCAAACTGGCGGCTTCTTTCGGCGTCTACGGCTGGAGCGGCGGCGCGCAAAAAGAAATGGACGAGCTTTTGCAAAAAGCCGGCATGTCGCTGGAGCCGGCGCTTACGCTTAATTGGGCGCCCAACGCCGCGGAACTGTCGGATTGCGAAAATTTCGGGTTTGCTTTCGCGCGCAAAGCCTGCAAAAAAGATAGCTGACGCATGTCCGCTCCAACGCCGCAGGCTTTGTTTTTTGCCGTGCGGCGGCGGGTTTTGCTTTTCTTTTGCTTCTGTTTTGTTTGCCCTCCTGTTACGCCCTAACGTACCGCAACCCATTGTCCTTAAAAATTTCTTTACTATCGCTCAACAATCTGCCTTGCTGTTTTTGTTTGGCAGCTCGGCGGAATTGCTTTATATATGGCAATATATTTACTGGCGCGGTGCAATATGGCAAAGTTGCCCTCAGTCAGTTCGGCAATTTTATTGCCGGATAGGGCTTTTGCTGCGGCAAAACAGCTTGCTATCAAAGGCTGTGCCTTATATAACAATAAATTGGCAGGGTGTGCAAAACTTAGGGGATAGGGTGAAATGGAAATTATTGACGCCGTTTGGGAAAAAAGAAACCTCGGGGTTGTCGCCAAAGAAATCAACCTTGCCGCAAACGACACGCTTTCCGATTTAGAGCAGCTTCGCGGGCTTGACTGCGAGTATGCCGTCGCGAGGGTACCGGCGGGAGCCATTGAATTGATGTTCCAGCTGGAGGATATGGGCTATCGTTATATAGAAACGATGTTTGCCGTTCGGCACGACCTTAAAAATATCGGCGCAACGCTCGATCGCATAACAAAAAGGTTTGCGGACAGCATCAGTTACCGGCGGATGGCCGATGCGGACTTGGCCGAGCTGAAGCGTCAGTTAAAGCTGGGCGTTTTTCATACTGACCGGGTGTATGTCGACCCGCACTTTACAAAGGAGCAGTCGGCGCAGCGCTATATGGGCTGGATTGCAGACGCGCTTGAAAACGGCTACGAACCATACAAATGCATGTTTAAAGGCAAAGCCGTTGGTTTTTTTGTTTCGCGGTTGAAAAAGGATGGCAACCATGGCCTGTTTATAGGAGTGTATAAGGAGTTCGAGGCCGCCGGCTTCGGGACAAGCGTTCTCGCTGCGCAGCTTAGGCACGCGGCGGAAGCTGGTGCCAAGACCTTATGCGGCGCAGTTTCCTCCAACAATATGTCGTCATTGAGAATGAATTTGTATCTTGGAGGTCAAATAACGTCAGCGCGTTATGTATACGTAAAGCACGGATGATAAAATATTGAAAGGCTACGTGGACAACAACGTCGGAATGCACCGCGTCGGAACCGCCGAAGATATCGCGAACGCCGTCTTGTTCTTTGCGTCAGACAGCTCCAACTATATTACCGCTCAGGTGCTGGGCGTGGACGGGGGCTATATCCTATAAATGAAAACTGTATTTATTACCGGTTCTAACCGGGGAATAGGCAAAGCTGCGGCGGAAAAGTTTCTGGAAAATGGTTGGCGCGTCGTTGCCCATTCCCGCAAACCACGGGAAATAGATACAGAAAATGTTCTTCCCGTTTGTTTCGACATGCTTGACGCCGCTTTGATGAAAGAATGTGTCAAGCAGCTCCGGAGAGACAAGATAACCATTGACGCGCTGGTGAACAACGCGGGCGTCGCGCACGGCGGCTTGTTTCAAATGACGCCCGTCGCCCGGATAAAAGAAGTGTTTGCCGTAAATTTGTTTGCGCATATGGAACTTACGCAGCTTATCTTAAAGATTATGGCCAAGGAGAACGCCAGCATTACAAATGTCGCGTCCGTAGCGGGGATTGATTTTCGGGCGGGCAACTGCGCCTATGGCGTCTCCAAGGCGGCGCTGATCGCCTGGACAAAGGTGCTGCAAGCGGAATTGCAGGGCAAAGTGCGGGTCAACGCCGTTGCGCCGGGACTTACCGAAACCGACATGGCGCAGGAAATGGAAGAAAAATTACGGGCAAGCACCTTGCGCCATTCTGTTTTCGGCAGATTGGGAAAACCGAACGAAATCGCGCAAGCGATATACTTTCTGGCCTCTGACGAAGCGTCATTTATTACCGGCCAAGTTTTGAAAGTTGACGGGGGAGGGGGGTATATCGAATGAATGAAAGAATCGAGTCGGCCGCCAAAAACGCGCGGCTGAATATACTGCGACTGGCCAATCAAGCAAACAAAGGCGGAAACGGGACGCATATTGGCCCTTCGCTTTCCGTGGTTGAGGTATTGACCGCCCTGTTTTTCGGCGTTCTCCGGCCGCAGGATGCGTTTATCTTAAGCAAGGGGCATGCCGGTTTGGCCTATTATGCCGTCCTTAAAGAAGCCGGGCTGCTTACGGAAGAACAATTGGACTCTTTTGAAACCAATGGCAGCGGCTTTTTGGCGCACCCGTCTAAAAATATACATAATGGAATTATTTGTTCGAGCGGAAGTTTGGGGATGGGGCTGTCTTACGCCTGTGGGCTTGCCTTGGCGGCGAAAAAGCAGGGCAAGGACAAAAATATATATGTATTGCTGGGCGACGGCGAATTAAACGAGGGGTCAAACTGGGAAGCGGCAATGTTTGCCGCCCATCAGAAACTGGATAATTTAGTCGCCGTCGTGGACTATAACGGAATGCAGCTTGATGGGTTTTCCGCCGACATTCTGGCCGTTGACGTGGCGGCCATGTGGAAAGCGGCGGGCTGGCAGACGGCGGCGTGTGACGGACATTCGCTAAGCGCGTTGCGGGAGGAACTTGATGTTTCCCCCGCCGCTGCCCCGCAGGCGGTTTTGGCGAAAACGGTCAAGGGCAAGGGCGTATCGTTTATGGAGAACAATAGCGCGTGGCATCACAGCCGCCTTTCGGACAAGCAATATGAAGAAGCCGCGAAGGAGGTAGGGCGCGTTGGAATATAAACCATCCGAAATCCGGACGCTTTCAATGCTCGGGCAGCGTGGCGCATTCGGCGCGACGCTTGATAAATTGGCGGCAGGCAATGACAAAATATTCGCTTTGGCGGCGGATGTGCAAAATAGCGCGGGGCTTGGCCGGTTCGCGAAAAATTACCCCGGCAGGTTTGCCAACGTCGGCATAGCCGAACAAAACATGGTCGGGATTGCCGCAGGGTTAGCTGATGCCGGGTACAATGTTTTTGCCGCGACCTTTGCCAACTTTGCCGCGCTGCGGGCAAATGAGTTCGCCAAGCACTTTATGGGCTATATGCGTTCGCCGGTAAAACTTGTCGGTTTTGGCGCGGGCTTCGGCATGGGTGTTTTAGGATATACGCACTACGGATTGGAAGATGTCGGGGCATTGCGCCCGATTTCAAATATAAACATAGTTTCCCCGGCGGACGCGCTCGAAACAGTCAAGGCAGTCGAGACAATTTCAACTTTAGACGAGCCTGTTTATTTGCGGCTTACGGGCGCGGCCAATAATCCCATCGTTTATAAAGGCGACTATGAGTTTAGGATAGGAAAGGCCGTAAAGTTGCAAGAAGGGCGAAACATTGCGCTGCTGGCGGCAGGGAGCATGGTCCATTACGCGCTTGAGGCGGCTAAAATACTCGAAACCCATGATGTTTCCTGCTCCGTGATAAATATGCACACAATCAAGCCGCTTGATGCGGACGCGATTGACGCTTCCCTTGACGCGGGGCTGATTGTAACGGTTGAAGAACACCGCGTAGCCGGCGGGTTGGGCGGAGCGGTCGCCGAATACCTCGCAAGAGTAAAGCGCAAGCCGCCGCAGCGGATAATCGGCATTGCCGACGGTTACCCGCACGCGGGCGGATACAGTTATATGCTGGATAAAGCCGGGCTGTTGCCGGCTCAATTAGCGCAAAGCATATTAGAAGAATACAAACAATAAAATTCGGAAATCTTCAGGGAGAGGGATCAAAATGACAAATCTCGAAAAATACAGCCGAGCCTTTGCCGAATCTTTCGGCATCAGCGAGGGCGAGGCAAAGACGGCAAAGTACCAGGAAGTCGCGAACTGGGACAGCGTGGGGCACATGACCCTTATGGCCGCGCTGGAAGCGGCGTTCGATATAATGCTTGACACGGAGGACATTATTGATTTCGGTTCGTTTGAAAAAGGCAAGGAGATCCTGAAAAAGTATGATGTGGAAATTTGAGGACTTTGCGGAAAATACCGCGTTCATTGCCGAGGACGGCGGCAAAACTAATTATGCCGAGCTGGCGCGCGAGGGGGAGCAGCTGGCGGCGGCGGCCGGCGGCCGCTGTCTCGCGTTCGTACTGTGCCGGAACGAGAAAGGCTCGGCGCTTGGCTACGCGTCGTTCATAAACCACGGCATCGTCCCGCTCCTGCTGAACGCCGATATTGACCGCGAAATGCTTGACGCTTTGCTCGAAAACTATAGGCCCGATTATTTGTGGCTTCCTTCGGATATGGCGGATAGGTTCGGCGATTGCGGGAACGTTTATGCGGCTTGGGGCTACTCCCTGCTAAAAACCCGTCATGCCCGCGCTTTCGCGTTAAACGACGATCTGGCCTTGCTGCTGACGACCTCCGGCTCAACCGGCAGCCCGAAATTTGTGCGGCAAAGCTACAATAACATCCGGGCGAACACTGCGTCAATTGTGCGGTACTTGGAACTTGACGAAGCGGAGCGCCCGATTACTACGCTCCCGATGAGTTACACATACGGGCTGTCAATAATCAATTCGCATCTTTGGGCCGGCGCGTCCATAATCCTGACGCAAAAGACGCTTATCGGGAAAGAGTTCTGGCAGCAGTTCAAAGATTACGAAGCGACTTCGTTCGGCGGGGTGCCGTATACTTTTGAAATGCTTGACAGATTGCGTTTCTTCCGCATGGAGCTGCCCTCTTTGCGGACAATGACGCAGGCGGGCGGAAAGCTCTCGCCGGAACTTCACAAAAAGTTTGCGGAGTACGCGAAGGACACGGGGCGCCGGTTTGTCGTTATGTACGGATCGGCCGAGGCGACCGCGCGAATGTCATACCTGCCTTACGAGAAATCGCTTGAAAAGTACGGCAGCATGGGAATAGCCATACCGGGCGGCGAGTTCAGCCTGATTGACGCGGACGGCAAGGAAATCGCCGCAAGCGAAACTGTCGGAGAACTTGTGTACAAAGGCGCCAACGTAACGCTCGGCTACGCGGAACGCGGCGATGATTTACAAAAAGGCGACGAGCGCGGCGGCGTCCTTGTTACCGGCGACATGGCAAAACGCGACGGCGACGGGTACTATTATATTGTCGGACGCAAAAAAAGGTTTCTGAAAATATTCGGCAACAGGATCAACCTTGACGAGGCTGAACGTCTCGTCAAGACGGCGTGCGGTTGCGAGTGCGCCTGCGCCGGCGTAGACGACAAAATGAAAGTGTATGTGACCGATGCCGCGCTTGTCCGGTACTTACGGAAATTCATAGCGGAGAAAACCGGGCTGCACTTTTCCGCGTTTGAAGTCAAGGTTATTGGTGCCATCCCGAAAAACGACTCGGGGAAAACTTTGTATTCGGCATTGGATGATTGACATGATTGACGAGCTGATGAATGTAGAGCCGTTTTCGCTTTTGAAAACGGACAAAGAGCGAATATTGGCGCGCGCGCTTTTGGACCTGACGGCGTTTCACTACGACAACTGCCGCGAGTACCGCTCCATGCTTGACGCGCTGGGCTTTGACCCTCGCGGCGCTACTGGTGGCTGCCGCGATTTGCCGTTCTTGCCCGTCCGTCTGTTCAAGGAACTGACGCTGAAAAGCGTCAGCGATGCGGAAATATTTAAAACTATGACGTCCTCCGGCACTACAGGCCAGGCGACTTCTAGGATTTTTCTCGACCGCGCGACGGCCGGACAGCAGCAAAAGGCGCTCGTCAGGATAGTGGCGTCGTTTTTAGGTACGGCAAGGCTGCCGATGATCATAATCGACTGCCCGTCGTCCGTTAGGGACCGGCGGATGTTTTCCGCCCGCGGCGCGGCAATATTGGGCTTTTCCATATTCGGGAACGATAAGATATACGCGCTGGACGACGATATGAACCTTGACGTAAAAGCCCTGGCCGCTTTTTTGGCAAAACACAGCGGAAAACGCATCCTGCTGTTTGGCTTTACTTTTATGGTATGGCAACACTTCTGCGCAAAACTGAAAAATCTTTCGGGCATGGCGGACTTGTCAGGCGGCGTGCTTATTCACGGCGGCGGGTGGAAAAAACTCGCCGGCCAGAGCGTAAGCCCCGGCGTATTCAAGTCGGAACTCAAAGCCGTGTGCGGCATAGACCATGTCCACAATTATTACGGCATGGTGGAGCAGACGGGCTGCGTGTATATGGAATGTGAGAAGGGGCATTTGCATGCGAGCGTATTCTCGGACGTAATTACGCGCCGGGCGGATCTGTCCGTCTGCGATTACGGCGAGGCGGGCATTATTGAGGTAGTGTCGGCGTTGCCGAAATCATATTGCGGACACGTCCTCTTAACGGAAGACGAAGGCGTAATCCTTGGCGAGGACGACTGCCCGTGCGGACGCAAAGGCAAATATTTTAAAGTGCTCGGCAGGCTGAAAGACGCGGAGATAAGAGGATGCAGCGATGCATATGCGGCAAGTTTTTGAACAGGTTGATTATATAGCCGGCAGCGAGGATGTTCTTGCCAATATGCAAAAGCAACCGGCAATGCGGATATTCGACGGGAGGGTTACCGCGTTTTTGCGCGCGCTGTCCGGCGAAATATTAAAGTCCGCGAAAGCGAGGCGGTTTCCCGACGCGGTAACATTCGCGTTCTGGTGCCGCAAAGCCAACCTTTTGTTGCTGCGGAAACAGTATGACGACAGCGACAGATTGGGCAGAGGCGTTGCGTTCCACATCGCTCCGTCCAATGTGCCGCTGAACTTCGCGTACTCGATGGCGGTCGGCATGCTGGCCGGCAACGCAAATGTCGTGCGGCTGCCGTCCAAAGACTTTGAACAGATAGCGCCGCTGTGCGAGGCGATAACGAAGCTGCTCTACAGCGGCGAATTCACGGACATCGCCGCCCGTCTGTGCCTTGTCAAATACGCCCGCGACAAAAAAACCACGGACGCTTTAAGCGCGCTTTGCAATTCCCGCATCATCTGGGGCGGCGATGCGACCGTGGCGCAAATCCGCCAGTCGCCCCTGCCGCCGCGGGCGAACGAGATAACCTTCTCCGACCGCTACTCAATCTGTCTCATAAACTCTGACAAGTACTTGGCCGATTACGACAAAGCAAAAGCAGCGCGGGATTTTTACAACGACACCTATTTGACCGACCAGAACGCCTGCACTTCGCCGCGCGCCGTTATCTGGCTCGGCGGGGAAATCGAAAAGGCCAGGGAAATATTTTGGGCGTCTTTGTCCGATCAACTCGAAGGCTATGAACTAAAGCCGGCGCAGACGGTAAACAAACTGTCAACGTTTTACCGGTTTGCGGCCAATTCGGCTTGCAAACTGGCCAAAGCGGACGATTGCAAACTTATGCGGGTCGCTGTGAAAAAGCTTGGCCGCAGCATATTGGACAATTTGGAAAACAGCGGCTATTTCTATGAATACGACGCGAAAGCGCTTGACGAAATACTCCCGCTCTGCGGCGGCAAATGCCAGACGCTTTCCTATATAGGCCTTGACGCGGCAAAGCTGCGCGATTTCATATTGGCAAACGCGCCGCCCGGCGTCGACCGGATCGTCCCGGTCGGCAGGACAATGGATTTCTCGCTTGTTTGGGACGGCCGCGATTTGATACGCGAACTCTCAAGGGTAGTGGCGATATGTTAATTATTGATCTGCGCAGGACAGGAATGGTAATAAAATGAAAGCTGTTATCCTCGCCGGCGGGTACGGTACGCGCATAAGCGAAGAGTCCCACCTTCGCCCCAAGCCGATGATTGAGATTGGCGGCGCGCCGATTCTGTGGCATATTTTAAAATACTACTCCCACTTCGGCGTGAACGATTTTATAATTTGCTGCGGCTACAAGGGGCATATTATAAAAGAATATTTTGCCGACTACTATCTTCATCGCAGCGACGTGACTTTTGATTTTTCCGCCGGCGGGGCGATAAAAGTGCATAACAATGTCGCCGAACCTTGGCGCGTGACGGTGGTGGATACCGGCCTGAAAACGCAAACCGGCGGGCGCATACGGCGCGTCCGCAAATACATCGGGGACGGGCGGTTCCTTGTGACCTATGGCGACGGCGTGAGCGACGTCGATCTGACGAAGCTGATTTTCGCGCACGAGAAGTCCGGCAAGACGGTAACGCTCTCGGCGATTCAACCGGGCGGCCGCTTCGGCGTACTCGACATTAACGACCGCGATGGGACGATTACCGGCTTTCGCGAGAAAGCAAAAGAAAACGGCAACTGGATAAACGCCGGTTTTATGATAATGGAGCCGGGCATTTTCGATTATCTGGACAGCGACGCGGCGGTTCTGGAACGCGCCCCGCTGGAGCGGCTTTCGGCGGACGGCAAGCTTGGCGTCTACAAGCACGGCGGCTTCTGGCATTGCATGGACACGGCCAGGGACAAAAGCGCGCTGGAAGCGATGTGGGCGGATGGCCGGGCACAATGGAAAGTATGGGAGGATTAAATCAATGTCGGACATATTTGCGCAAAAGTTTGAAGAAATAAAGTCGGAAATACCAAACAGCAAGATCGCTTCGTTGCTGAGGAAAATAAAGGCAAACATCGGGTTGCGCCCGTTAGTGTTGTACGGCGCTGGTCAGTTAGGCGTTGCGTTTTTGGACGCTTGCCGTGAACTGGGCTTGGCCGTAGCCGCGTTTTGTGACCGAAGGGCTATCGATGCCGTAGACGGCATTCCGGTTATTGACGCGGACCGGCTTCGGCGCGAGTTTAGCGATGCGCTGGTTATGGTGTGCTCTCAGGCATACAAAGATGACATCATGAATACGCTCTCCGGGCTTGGTTTCCCGGATGAACGAATTATCGGTTGCCCGATTGAGTTTGGGAATTATTTGGCCGTAAAAGGTTTTGTGCGGTACGTTAGTGGCTATGCTTGGGCGTACAGCTTTTTCTCCGACGAGTCGTCAAAAGCCCTTGTGCTTGACAAAATACGTTTGTATTTGTTAGATAGGCCGCTGAAGCCGAACACAAAATCAGCTTGTTATTATGAAGAGGGAGTTATTGCGCTCGGCACTAACGAGGTGTTTGTCGATGGCGGCGCGTATACGGGGGACACAGCGGAAGATTTTATAAAAAGAAACAATGTTGCTGGGTATCACGTATACTCGTTCGAACCTGATCCGGAAAATTATGCCAAAGCGGCGCAAGATCTTGCCAAGTACGAGCACGTTACGCTCACGCAAAAGGGATTGTGGAGCCGTGAAACGGAGCTTTTGTTCACGCCAAATCCGGAAAATATGGCGGGTTCGTCATTCGTGATTGCTACGGACGCCGACCAGGTTCGCGTACCTGTCACCTCGCTTGATGCCTTTTTTGCGGACAAGCCGCAGCTGCCGACGTTCATAAAAATGGACATTGAGGGCGCGGAAAAAGAGGCGCTTATCGGCGCCGCGAACATAATAAAAAAAGCGAAACCGAAACTCGCGATTTGCGCGTATCACAAAATTGAGGATGTTTACGAACTTCCGCAAACGCTACTTTCGATACGCGACGATTATAAATTTTGTCTGCGGCAGCACAAATATGGTTGTTGGGATACTATACTGTATGCAGTTTAGTGGTGATATGCGCTATGACTGTCATTTCCGTGATAATGCTGACCTACAACCGCGAAACGCTGGTGAGCCGCGCCATCGAAAGCGTCCTCGCGCAGACGTTTGGCGACTTTGAGTTTGTCATCGTGGACAACGGCAGCTCTGACCGCAGCGGCGCTATTGCGGACGAATACGCCAAACGTGACGCGCGCATCCGCGTACTTCACCGCGAGCGCGGCAACATCGGCATAGGCCGCAACGCCGGGCTGGACGCGGCAGTTGGCGAATGGGTCGCTTTCGTCGATGATGACGACTGGTGTGAACCGGACTTCTTAGCGTTTTTACACAATCTGGCGATGGAAAACAACGCGGACATCGCTATTTGCGGGGCGGTGGATAGAGAATTTGACGAAAGGCGCGTGTATTCTGCGGAAGAAGCCGTTATTGAGCTTCTTTGGCGCAAGAGGTTCAATGTACAGTTCCCCACAAAGCTGTTGCGGCGCAAGCTGTTTGATGGCAATCGGTTCTCGGATAGCGCCAAATACGACGATATTGAGCTCATGCCCAAAATGCTGGCCAAAGCCAACAAGGTCGCGTTCCATGGCCTGCCTAAGTATACCTTTCATCGACATCCCGGCAACAACTCCGCGTGGACAACCGATCACAGCCTGCTTGACGCCGCGACGCTTTCCGAGTATCTTGCGGTCTACCGCGAGCGCACCGATTGGCTGTGCCGGAAGTTCCCGGACAGCGCGTCCGCATGGAGATATTTTGAGTGGTCGTTTTGGCTGAGCATGGTGGAAAAGGTTGACCGGCTCGGGCTTGTGGACTGCAAACAGTTTGCGGCGAGGTTGCAGCGGGAACTGGCGATATGTCGCAGGGATTTTTTAGAATGTGGGCACATACAGGATTTTGAAATAAAGCAGTTAAAGGAATATGCCGGGTAACAAAGCCGTACGGGCCAAGTACTGTCGTGCGAGCAACTCGTCCTCGTGTACTGTAAAATTACGCTTTTTTTGATGTCACAATATCTTAATACTTTACGCAGGAGTGATTATAACATGAGAACATATTCTGGAATCGTAATTGACACGAGCGCAATTATACTGACTTTAAGGTGTAATTTAAAGTGCAAACTGTGTTGTACGGCATCGCCGTATCAAAATCCACCTCCGCATTTTAGCGTCAAAAGCATTGAGCACTGTGTAAAGCGATATTTCGAGACAGTCAAATATATCCGTAAACTATCGTTGGGTGGCGGAGAACCAATGTTAAGGACGGATTTGCCAGAAATAGTCGAAGCTATATTGGAGTACAAGAAACAGTTTGATATATTGGAAATAATTACAAATGGAACAATAGTTCCTAAAGATGCGGTACTTGACATACTGCAAAAAAATAAAGACACTATGTTTGTGATGATAGATAACTACGGAAAGCATTCTCCGAATGCTGAAAAAATTGACGCAATATTAAACGAAAAAGGGATAAATCACAAGGTCAGAATCTATCATGGAACGAACGCCCATATGGGCGGTTGGGTAGACTTAGGTGATTATACTCATAAACATTCGCATAACGAGACTAAAGCTTTGTTGCGCGAATGTGTAATAGCAACAACTCCAAAACAACATACCGGCACGTATACACCAATGCCAAACAAAATCATTAAAAATGCGTTGCTAATTCCGTACTTGGCGATGACTAATGGGCTACTGCATCGCTGTGCCCGTTCGTATTCGACAATGCTCGCTGGACGCATTACTAAAGATTCCGATAGTTTTGTAGATACGATGGATGAATCGTCCTCAATAAATGAAATCCAGGATAAGATAATCAGAATGGTATCTTCAGAGTATCTTTCTGCTTGCGAGTATTGCAATGGTTTTTCGGGAAAGTCTAAGCGATTCGAACCGGCAGAACAGCTTATTTGAGGATAGCGCGGAGAAGATGAAGAATTTCTTGCTATATGGTCACGGTGGTTCTTACAATCACGGCGCAGAAGCAATTGTAAAAATGACTATT
>JAISLQ010000064.1 GCA_031290885.1 Acidaminococcales bacterium | reverse complement strand
CATAATATTTTTTCATTTCGGGGACTCAAATAATTTTTACAAGCAACACCTGCTGAATAATTCCAGATTATTTCCTGATTTAGATATAATGGCACTTTATCCCATAACAAATAGGGAAGCGGAACTGCGTGCGCCTGTTTTTCAATAGATACATAGCCTAAATTTAATAAGAGCGTACCATTTGAAACAAGTATTTTACTTGAACCGGAAATCCATTGTGTTGACCAATCGATATAATCCTGCAATGGTTTAACATCTTCATATTCTTTTCCAATATTGTAAGGTGGACTCGTTATTATTGCATCAAACAATTCACCTTCCAATTCCTCCTGCATTTCTAAAGTATCCCCACAAAATAAAATACAGGTATCTGTCTCAAAATAAGGATAACCTAAAGTAGAAATCAAAAATTGTTTAGTTCTATTGAATTTTTGGTTTGCCGTTTTCGCAACGCCCAACAGTTGATTATCCATAAAAATCCTCACCTGCAAATTAAGGATACTCTTTCAACCAAATAATTTGTTCGCCCATTATAAATCGGTCTATTGCTCCTTGCCGAGTGTGTCATTTTTACACGCTTTTATATTTTATACATCATGCGAGCCCCCATTGCGCCTAACTCCATATAAAGACGAACCTTTTTTGTCCATGCCCAAGCTGTCAATCCATTGCCGCGCCATTGTTTCAAGGATTTTTCCGCGCAAAACGCGAGCCCGCAGCCTGTCAAGCGAGCCGGTAACTTTCTTCAAGTCTCCCCGGGCGGCTTTCGCGTACGGGAGCGGCGCCTTAATGTCGTTATGCCCGAGCAATTTTGATTTTTTCCCGCCGTCCGCTTATAGTTCCCAACCGCTGCCGCGCGCTATTTGCAAAAGTTTGCGCAGGCGGTGGTTCATGCCGGCCTTGCCGACATTGCCTTCAGTAAATTCCGCCAGCTCGCTCAAATTGGCCTCCGGATATTTTCGCCTGAGGGCCGCCGCTTCGCGCAGGGCCGGCGTAAGTTTGCCCAACCCGATCGCTTCGTCGATATACTTTATGGCGGACAGCTGCCGCAAAGCCGCGCCGACAGTTTTGCCGAGGTTGGCCGTCTCGCAGTTTACCACCCGGTTGACGTTGTTGCGCATGTCTTTCACGATGCGGACATTTTCAAAGTCCAGCAAGGCGCCGTGCGCTCCGATCAGCGAAAGAAAGGAAACAATAAGGTCGGCTTCTTTCAAATATACGATACAATCGCCTTTGCGTCTGACAAGTTTGCCTGCGGCGCCGGCCCTCTTCAACTCTTTCAAAAGCAGTTCCGCCAGCCCGTCCGGTTTGGCGACTATCTCCAAGTGGTAGTCGCCGGTAGGTTTGCTTACCGACCCGCCGGCCAAAAAAGCGCCGCGCAAAAAGGCTTTGCGGCAACACGAACGCCGCAGCAGCGTCTTCTCCAATTCGCTGTTTTCCATGTTCGGGACGATCCCCAACAGGCAAAGGAACTTTTGCGTCTTTTCGGAAGGCAGCAGCTTGATGAGGTAGCGATTGTTTTTTTTCAGGCGCCGAAGCCTGACCACCGCGATCGCGACCGGCAGGTCGAAGTTGTTCTTGACCAGTTGCAGGACCCGCCTGGCCAAAGCCGCGTTTTCGGTGGAAAATTCAATGCCTATGCGGCAATCGCGGATAACGACGCTGCCGCCCATGCGCAAAAGTATCGCCAACTCCGCCTGCCGGCAGCAGGGTTTTGCCGCCGGCAAGTGCGCCAGCTCGTTTTTGACATCGCCGGAAAATGACATTTCATTCCCCTTCAAGCACTTTTTTCAGTTTGCGCAAACTGTCTTTCACAAAGTAATAATCAAGCAGCCGGCTGCCCTTGCCAGACAAATGCAGCCGGTAGATGAGGGCGATCAGTGTTTTGGCCAGTTGCGCCGGCTCATGGCGGACGAGGTTGTCTTCGCTTATAAGGTTTGCTTCGATGACGCTCGCGCCCATGGCCATGATCATGCCGTTTTCATTTTTGACGGGATACGCGCCCTTGCGGGCGTATTTTTCCAAAAGTTCCGTTCCTACTTCCTGCTTGTTCACAACTATAAAATCAAAAAAGTATTCGCCGACATGGTCGTAAATCGCCTTGACGTGGTCATAGGAACTGTACCCGTCGGTTTCCCCCGGCTGTGTCATGACGTTGCAAACATATACCTTGACCGCTTTGCTTTTCAGCACCGCTTCTTTTATCTCCGGAATCAGCAGGTTGGTTATTATGCTGGTATACAAGCTGCCGGGCCCCACCACCAGCATGTCGGCGCCCATAATGGCCTCGACCGCGCTCTTTGCCGCCGCCGGGCGTTCGGGCACGAGTATGAGCCGTTTGATTTTTTTGCCGGCGGCGGCGATTTTGGTTTCCCCCTCAATCAATTCGCCGTCGTCCATCAGCGCCGCCAGCCGCACATTTTCCAAAGTGGCGGGAAAAACGCTGCCGCGCACCTTCAAGATGTTGCCGGTCGCGTCCAAGGCGGTCTCCATATCGCCGACAATGGCCGCCATAGCGGTTATGAACAGATTGCCGAAACTATGCCCGGAAAAATGGTTCCCTTCCTTGAACCGATATTGCATGAGCTTTGACATCAACGGTTCCGCGTCGGCGAGCGCCGTTATGCAACTGCGCAAGTCCCCCATCGGTATTATGCCGAATTCTTCGCGCAGCCGGCCGGAGGAGCCGCCGTCGTCGGTTACCGCCACGACTGCCTTGCAATTGCTCGTTATCTGCTTAATGACGCGCAAAAGCGTGGACAGGCCGGTACCGCCGCCGATTACTGTAACGGCGGCTCCTTTGACCAGGCGCCGCTTCAAGAATACCAAGTCAATAAAACTGTCGTCATAGCCAGACAGGAAAATAGCCGTCAGGGATCGCAACAAACCGCGAACGGCCAAGATGCCGCAACCCAAGCCCGCCAGAACAAACGCGCAGCCAATGCCTGTCAGTAAATTGCCCCTGTCCGCGCCGGCGGCGGGCGCATCGGCCAAATCGGCAAGCTGCCGGGAAAAAGCCAGCGCAAAGCCGGCCGCGGCAAAAATAATGCCCAATAGCAGCAAAACTATCCAGCGTTTTATATTTATGCCAGGATAAAGCCATTTCAAAAAGGACATCTGGACACCTTCTGTCTGCTATCGTAAAGGGAATGTCCGGCAGCTTTCTTGCGCTACGGCAAATTGCCGGCTAAGTCGCGGCCTTCAGGTTTTTCGCCAAGTCCCGGTCTTCCTTGCGTACTTTGTAGCCCTGGACTTTGAGCCGATCCGCCAACGCGTTGGCGACAAATACCGACCGATGCATGCCGCCGGTGCAGCCGATCGCGATTACCAACTGCGATTTGCCTTCTTTTACGAATTGCGGCAGCAAAAAATCAAGCAAATCCCCCTGTTTGGCTAAAAATTCACCGGTTACGGGCGATTGCATTATATAATTTGCCACTTCTTTGTCATGGCCGTTTTTATGCCGAAGTCGCTCCACGTAAAAAGGATTGTCCAAAAAACGCACGTCAATGACCATGTCGGCGTCCGTGGGAATGCCGAACTTGAAACCAAAGGACACTATCGTTATGCCAAGCCCGGAATCGCTTTTTCCCTTGAAAAACATTTCCGCGATTTTTTGTTTCAGTTCGGCGGTCGCCATGTCGCTAGTATCTATTATGACGGTCGACAGCTCGCGTACCCGGCTTAACGCGTCCCTTTCCAAGTTTATCCCGTTGCTTACCCGGCCGTCCGCGGCCAGCGGATGCCGCCGTCTGGTTTCTTTGTAGCGCCGGATGAGTTTTTCGTCGCTGCAATCCAAAAACAAAAGGTCATATTCAAAACCAGTTTTGGCAAAGTCCTGAAAAACGGCCGTCAATTGGTCGAAAAAATTTCCCAGCCTTATATCCACCACTACGGCGACATTTTTGTGCCAATCCATTTGCCGGTAAAGTTCCGCGAATTTGGGGATGAGTTCCGGCGGCAGATTGTCTATGCAGAAAAATTCCCAGTCCTCCAGGACTTTCAGCACAAAACTTTTGCCCGCGCCCGACATCCCGGTTATGATCAAAAACTCCGCTTTCTTCACGGCCAGTCCCCCCAGCAGGGCGCCGCCCGCGGCAAAAAAGCCAGCTTGCCGCAGACAGGCGCGCCTTATTAAAGATTTGATTTAATTTGCCGCCGCCATCCCAAGTGCGGCCAGTTTTTTCCACAGCCCAGACAAAGCGGCGCTTTTGTCGGCGTAAAAGGCGCAGCCGCGTATGTGATAAAAATGCCAGCCGCGCCCCATAAGTTCGTCCTCCTGCTTCATCAGCCGCTCGATTTCTTCTTGGTTTCTTATGCCGTCGCAAACAACCGCCACGTTGAACTCTTCGCTTTTTATGACAATGTCGAACCGGCAGGACAGGCCGCGGCCCTCGTATTCCGGCAAAGCCTTGTAGCCCCTTTGCGAAATCGCGGCAAAAATATCGCGCACAATTTCGCTGGTGGAAAACTGTTCAAATAAAGCATCGGGGCTTTTGCCGCCTTCTACTGCCGCCTCCTCTAAATCCAGAAGGCCGGCGACTGCGGACCAGGCCGGGAGGTCTTGGGCGGAGAAAGGATGAAACAGCGCAACCTGTTCGCGCGCCAGCCCCAAAACGCCATTTAATTGGCGCTGCCCGGCCGCTTCCGCTATCCGCGCCGACACGCACGAAACCAGTATCACGTCCCGCCGGCCGCCGGTATAGCCTTCAAGCGCGGAAGCAACCAGCCGGCGGGCGGCTATTTCCTGTTCCGGTATTTGCTCCAGCAGGAAATTTTCCAGCAATTGCTGCTGCTCGGCGCCGCCCAAGGTGATTATCGCCGCCGTTTTGCCTTCATATTCTTTTTGTGTGAGCATAAGGGCCAGACGGGCAATAATGATCCGCGCTTCGTCCGCGTTCGTCTGTCCGTCCGGCCGCGCGTCCCGCGCCGGTATTTTCAGCAGGGCCGGCGCAAGGCCGCGAGTTTGCGCCGGCGGCGGCAGCGGCAGTTTGCCGGCGTAAAAATGTTTGCCGATAAATTCGTTCAGGCCATAGGGCCCGGAAGATGCGCCCAATATGAAACTCCTGTTGTCCGCGAGCCGCAGGGCAAAATCATACAGGCTGTCGTTTAGCGCGAATTGCATCTTGTCAGGGACGCCGAGAAAGGCTTTTTCCAAAGCTATGTTAACCGCCGCATCCACCCGTTCATAAGGCGCCGGCCCCGCAAGCGCGTTGTCGCCGGCAATCAGCGCCTTTTTGCCGCGCAGCAAAAGGCCGGCGCTGAAAATATCGCATTTTTCGCTGTCGATTGCGATCACCACGTCAAACATGCGGTCAAACGGCCCGGCCGCTTCCGTCAGAATATCCAGCGGCATTACCCAGGCGGGCAAGCTCATCCGCCAAAATTCCGCAGCGCGCCAAAATTCATAATCCGGCCTGCCGTCAGTCGTCTCTTCGCCGCCCCGGCCGGCATCGCCCAGAATGAAATCCAGCGCCCCCACCTCTTCCGGCGCGAGGCGGCCAATTTGCCAATTCCATGCGCCGGCCGCCGCAAATTCCCCGATCATGGCCGGCTCGTCCAAGCGCCTGTTGTAAAACCGCGCCGTTATCTTTTCCAGCGGATTGCCCTCCATGTGCCGTTTCAGCCAAGCGCCGGCCTGCTTAAACCGCCAAGCCTGCGGCCAGTCTTGGGGCGCTGCGGCAAGATTGGCCTCCCGTCCGCGCGTCGCCGTCTCTTTTGCCCATACGGGGGCGGCTTCTCGCAGTTTCTCATACAACAGTTTAAATTCCCGCCATAATTTATGCTTGTTTTCCAACGCCAAAAGCGCGTCCAGGCAAAATTGCCACCGTTCAACGTCCCGGGCAGACAAAGCTGCGGACAGTTCCCGGCAGATCGGGTCAAGCTTTTGCCCGTCTCCGTCCCCCATTATAAGGCCATGTTGCCGGGCAAGCAATTTTTCCAATTCTTCTATTTTTTTCTCTTTCAGCCAAGCCCGCAGTTTGGCAACCAGCCCGATCAGCCAATCGCGATCCGCCCAGCGCGGCGGTTGGCGCAAAACGAACTTCTGCCAGTGTTCTTTCAGTTTTTCAAAATATTTCATCCGCCAATCCAAGGCCGCCCGGAGCTTTGCGGCGTATTCCGCCAAATCGTCGGGGAAAGACGGGCTTGAAGCGTCAAGGCGCGGCCCTTGCACTTGCGCCATCATAAAATTCCATTTGTCGGCCGCCTTCTCTTTTTCATCAAGGCAATTTATTTTGCCCAAAAGCAAGTCCACCGCCGGCAACCCGTCCGCCGGCAACCCGTCCACCAGACATTCTTTGTACGCCCTGACGGTGCTTTTTTTGGCCAGCGCCTTAAACAAAATCCCCGGGCGTTTGTTTTTGTAAAATTCCAGGCGCAAATCATAGAGGGCTTCGCGCAAAAGCGGCGCGGGAAATTCTTCCGGCAATGTAAAGGCGTGGCCGGCCGTCTGCGCCGCCGAAACTTTTATCCTTTCAAGTCCGGCAAAAGCGTTCTGGCAACATTCCTGCCAAAGCCTGTTTTTATGCGGCAACTCCACTATTTCGCGTAAAATCTCGCCTATCCAGCTGCCGCCGTCGGGAAGATCGGCCAGGGCCTGTTGGCATTCGGCTAAAATACCGGCTATGGTTTCGGCGCCGACGTCAGCCATTGCCGCGCAATCGTCCAGCAGCTGCTTTTGTTTTTCCCGGTTGGCTTTAAGATCAGAAAGGGCGCTGAAAAGCGAAGACAGGGCGCCGCTGTCCAATAGTTCGCCGCCGGGGGGGAGCCGCAAAGAAAAAATTTCTTCCTCCGCCAGGGACATTTTTCCGGCCAGGGCAAAAAACCGGTTCATTTCGTCTTTGTCCAACGGGCAGGCTTGATCATGGCCGATGTCGTCAGGTATGAAACCAAGCCGGCTCCGGTTTTCCTGTAGCCATTTGGCCGTCTGCCAGGGAGCCAAATCCTGTCCTTTTACGCTGAAGCGCCGGGTATGTTCCAGGGCGCGGGCGGCTTGTACCTGCCGGCGGTCCTCGTCCAATTCCCGCTGAAAAAAATCCAGCCGCTCCTTTAGCTTCGCCGCCGCGCGCCCCGGTTTTTCCCGGCCGCGCCCGTTGAGCTTTTGCCTGTGCATTTTCAAGGCCGCCAAAAGTTCCCGCGCATTGTCTTGCCCGTTGCCGACAGCGAGGGCGCAAAGGCCCGCCAATTCCGGCAAGTCCTTACGCAAAAGGCCGGCTATTTTTTGCAGCGGTTCCCGCAAAGGGCCAGTAACCAATACTTTTTGCCCTTGGGCGAGAAGATGCGCCAGCATATCGGCGACAAAAGCTTCTTTTGCGCTCTGCGGCGGCGTCTGCACGACGACCAGCGCATCGGAGGCCAGCCGGCGCGCTATGTCGGCACAGACGGAATCCGTCCGCCAGGGAAACAGCAAATTGCCGGCTTCTTCCTGCTCTTTGCCGAAAAGGCCGCCGGGCCTTTGCCGATGGCCATAATAATAGCCAAAAATGCCGGGCAAGGCGGCGCCCGCCTCAACGGCTTCCGTGATGGCTTCCAGTTCGCCCCGCCATTGCCGCCCGTCAAGCCGGCGCAGGAAAAGCGCCTGTTCATCAAGGCAGATAACCGGGCAGTTCCTCTCCGAAACCTGCGCCGTTTTATCCGCGCCGCCGGTTTCGCAGCCGTTGCCAATCGCCGCCGCCAGCCTTTGGCTGAAGGCGGCCGCCGCCGGCGCGTCGAACAAGTCAAAAGGCGCATCGAACAGGGAATTTTCCAAAGAAAACAGCTCCTTGAAATTTACGCCGGGGATGCCGGAAAGCGCCTCATATTCCAGCCGGGCGGGCGAATGTTTGGCGGCAAGGCATATTTCCCCCGTGTCCGGCGAACATTCAATTTCCAGCCGCTGCGTCAGGAGAGGGCGGCGCAGCTTGACATCGCCAAATTTCCAATAAAAAACCGCCGCCCCCCAAAATAGCTCGAATTGCCCTTCGCCGCGCGCCAATTTTTGCTGCAAGGCGCGGATTTTTTCATAAGCCAGTATCGCTTTGTACTTTTGCACGTTGTCATTGGCCCAAGGCCGCCATTTGTCGCGCAGCCATTTTTCCCATGCGGCTACGCGCCCGGGATCGGCGTCGAATCTCTCCCCGGCCTCCCGCGCCGGAAGCGGCGCTGGAAAGTCCGCGCCCCCGCCTTGCCAAAATTCGCCGCCCTGTTTGCGGTACTTTTTTGCCTGCGGCGGCTGCGCCGGCGTCGGGCCGCCCCAATCGCCCACCCAGCCGGCAAGCGCCGGCGGCATGTCCGGAAAACTGTCGAATTTGGTTTTTTTGATTTTGAGCCGGCACGTCCATCGCGTCCGGGGCGAAAACCGGCAGTACGGGTCAAAAGGCAGTTGATCCGCAGGCAAAAGGCTGTCGCAACCGGAAAGATCCCGGACAGGCGAAAACATTATGTTGCTTAGGTTTTTAAGACATTCAAAAATATGAAAGGACGGCTGAATTTCAGTTGCCATGCAAAAAGGGCCCCCCATTGGGAAAAAACAGCCCCGCGCGCGAGGCCGTTTGCGATATCTTAATATTGCGCGCGGGCGATCGCCCGCGATAGTCTAAAGTTCCAGCACGTCGCCGGCGTTGGCGCTTACAAATTTCACGCCGCCCTGCCCCAGCAGCATGCTTTGCACTTTTAAGCCGGTGCAATGGTTAAGGGCCAACATATTAATGTCCGATTCCTTGAGGAAAGCCAGCGTTGCCTCCTGCTGCTCGCTGTCGGCCGCCGCAAGATGCGAGCCGCCGACCACCGCATGTATCTTTTTAGCGCCCGATACCCTTTGCCCGTATTTTATGCTGTTGACCAACCCGCGGTGCGAGCCGCCGGAAAACACCGCCAAGCCTTCCGGCCGCAAAACATAAAAAGCCACCTCGTCGGTAAAACGGTCGGTTTGGCCGTTCGCGTCCAGCATGGAAACATTTTCCTTTTCAAAATCGCTCGTTTTCGGTATGGGGCCGCTCAGCCAGATGTTTTCCCTTATCTGCGTCGGGCCGTAGACGAAAATGAATTCCGCGCCCGCCGATGTAAGCAGTTCTTTGGTATAAGGCATGCCGACGAATTCAAGCGGCCCGTTTTTTCTTTGCATATACCGCGGGGAAAAAATGCCCGGGCCGGCAAAAACCGTCAGCGGCAGGCTCCGCGAACGCAAAAATTCCAACAGGCCGCCGCAGTGGGCGTAATGGCCGTGAGTTAAAACTGCGTAATCCACGCTGTCGGGGACTATGTCCATGAGCAAAAGATTTTTTATCAGAATGTCCGACGAACCGGAATCAAAAAGTATCCTGCCGCAGTTGGGTATGTCCAGAAGCATTGACAGCCCGTGTTGCCCCAAAAGCGGTTTGACTGCGGCAAGGCTTACCGTGTTTTCGACAAGCACTGTAACTTTCAATTCGCCCACCCCTTTTCCTAAGGGAACCTCTAACTATTTTATCACATTTCGGCCGATTTTCGCCAAAACAAGCATTAAAACAACAGAGAGAACATGTTCCGGGGACGAATCGCCGGCACGCGCCCCTGTCCGCCGCTAAGACGAAAGCCGGCGGCCCAGCACGTACTTTTCAATCGCCAAGGCCACGCCGTCTTCGTCATTGTTTAAAGAAACAAAATCAGCCGCGGCTCTGATTTCGGGCGCGGCATTATTCATCGCGACGCTCAACCCGGCAAAATCCAGCATTTCCAGATCATTGAAGGAATCGCCGCAGGCCATCACGTCCCGGCGCCCCACCCGCAAAAACCGGGCAATATACGCCAGCGCCTCGCCTTTGTTGACCCCTATGCGGATAATCTCAATAAAACGCGGCCCGGAACTGGTAATTGCAACGCGCCCGGAGAATTTTCTTTCGATCGCTTGCGCCACCGCAGACTTTTCCGCCGGGTCAACAATAAACAGCAATTTGTCCGGCGGCGCGGAAAGTTCGTAAAACGCATCGCCTTCCGCGTGCGCCGAAACATTGACCTTTTGCGCGTAACTTCGCGCTTTTTCGTTTATCTTTTCCACATAAAGCCGGTCATTTACGTATTTTTGCAGATAAAAGCCGTTTGCCTTGGCGAAGGACAATATTTCCTGCGCGGTTTCCCTGTCGATCGGCTGCGAGAAATATACTCGCCCGTTTGCGGCGCCTTTTATCAAGGCGCCGTTATAGGCGGCCAGCGGCGTATCCAAAGACAAAAATTCGGCAAAACGAACCGCCGAGCAAAACATTCTCCCGGTAATTATGCAAAACCGCGCCCCCGCCGCCCGCGCCCCATTTATCGCGGCGCGGGTCCTTTCGCTTACCGTGTGTCCGCTATTTAGCAATGTGCCGTCAAGATCGCAGGCAATCAATTTTATCCGCATGGCTTTCCCTTTATAGTCCGGCCAACTTCGGCCGACGGGGCAATTTCCGCCCTAAGCGGAAGCCGCGCCTTGCGCAAAGCCCACTCTGAAGGCAGAGGGCTGCCGCCTCATTTGCCTGCGGCCTTATAATAGGCCGCAAACTCCTTGTCATGTATAAGGATATGATTTTTGAGCCAATCCATGACCGTTTTGTTGATTTTCAGGATGACCGGCAATTTGCTCAATTCCGTTGCCTGCGCATATTCTTGTTTCATCCTGTTGTAGGCCGCGACAAAATCCGTGTGCATTTTCTGGTGTTCGGCGGCCTTGGGATATTTGGAAGATAAATGCATGCCTTGTTCGTCGTTAAAGTGCTTGACGACATAATCACCCAAAAACTTGATGGTGTCGGTTACGCGATCGTCTTTGCCCCGGTCCATGAGAATGTCGATCTGCCGAAAAAGTTCTTTGTGCTGCTCGTCGATTTTGCCGATGCCCGTCTCCAGTGACGAAGTCCAGATCATGATGTGTGCCTCCTTTGGACTTGATTAAATTTATTGCTTATGTCGCTCGCACAATAGGGCTGAATGTACCTTTTAAGCCGTAAGACGTCAATCCGCTTCCTGCGGAAAATTCGCGCATCGTCCAAGTGTAGCGCGGCAAATCGGCCTTGCTCCTATCCCCGGCTGCGGCGCCGTTGCCATAGCGCGTCTTAAATCTCAAGAGTTGTGCCGGCGCATTTTGCGTTTCAATCCCTTGCCGGCGCGCTTTCAGGGCCAAGGACGGCAAGGCGCGCTGCCGCTATCTCAACCCTCGGCCCTCACCTTGATCACGGCTTTGCGCACTTTGCCGGCTCGCCCGCCGACATGGCATTTTGTCCGATGTATGTCCCACGGGAAGAAGATCATGATGGAACCGGCCGTCTGGAGGTATTCTTTCTCTTCCTGCAGTTTATCGAAAAACACATAGTCTTCTTTAAGGTTTTTCTCTTTCACGCTCTGCCGCTCCAGGTCAAGCGGCGCGCAATAAACGGTTTCGCTGCCTTTGATTATGTACTGTATGTCGATGTATTTATAGTGCGCTTCCGCCGTTTGCTCCTCTTTTTTCCCCGTGCTGTAGGACATTATGTTAAGATAAATGTCCTTGCCTTCGATTTCATGCCGCCCGTCCGCCAGCGCGCCCAAATCCGCGTCACGCAGATAAGCCAGCGCCCGCGATAGCCTAAGCGGCAAATAAGGCAACAACTCGTCTATTTTGCATTTGTGTTCCACTATCATGCCAAGCGCCTCCTCTGTCATCGTTAGAGTATCGGTATTGTCATTGCAATTTTTTATGACTATTGCGCAACAACCGTTTTTTCAAATATCGGCGCCCAAAAGTCGCGCTCGCTGCCCGGGGCGACAAAGAACAGGAAGTTTACGCCTTTGTCTTCGTGGTTGAAAGCTATTCCGGCGGCGTAAATGCTCGCCATAAACCCGAACAAGCTGCCGGAAATCCGCAAATCGGATTTAAAGCCAAATTCGCCGTTTATCATGGCCGCCGCAATTTCCGGCCATTCATAGCTAAATACTTGCGGTTTGTTTCGCGCAAAAAGGCCAAAATCTCTCCCGAATATTTTAAACGGCTTTCGCTCGCCGTTTTTGTCCGGCGGCGCGTACAGGCGGTCGTCTGCCAGCACGCGCAAAAATGCGATTTCGTCCAAAATTTGTTTTTGCGTGTAAAGGATCTTTTGCAACTGGCTGTATTCAAGGTACCTTTTGCCCCTTTGCTCCGGGGGCTTGCTCCCGGAACGCCCGTTAAAGACGGCATCGTCCATAAAAAACGCCATTAACACGGCGCTGCGGTAACTTTCCCCATCGTTTAAGGTAACCTGGTAGACATTGAGCTGCTTGAAGAGGGCTTCCTCGACCGGCGACAGAAGATACTTCACGCTCGCCGACATATCGATTTCCGCCACGTAAGCGTCAGCGGGCAGATTCAGCGCACCAATGGCGGAAGGCACCTTTTTGTGGCCGGCGGGCGTATAACATTCGCCCGGAAGCGGCGGCCAAAAGAGCAGCAAGGACAACAGGGGCGCCGCCAACATTGCGCAAAGTTTGTTCATGGCTCGGCCTCCTAACGCGCGGACGGCTTAAAGCCGTCCGCCATGATTCGGTCAAACGCCCGCGTCCAGAAAGAACGCTCGCTGTCAAAGGCAACGATGGCCAAAGATGCCGGCTTCTTTCCCGCGCCAAACATGTAGCGTTTGACATAAAAAGCGGAAAACAGGCCGCCGTTTTCGCCGATGAGCCTAACGCCGTGGCTCAAGGCGGGTTTTTTGTTTATAGTGATAAAGTCCAGCCCTTGCCATTCGCACTCTGCGGAAAGTTTGTACCCAAACAGGTCAGCATATTCCACTTTTCGCGCCGGGCCGGCAAAGTCGGGTTTTTCGCCGCGGGGGAACATGCCTTCCACTTCTTGTTTTTGCTTCTCGTACCAAGCCAGGGCCTGCTCTTTTTTTTGTTCGGTCATTTTGCCCTTGAAAACGTCCGGCAGGAATTTTTCCGTTTCCTTATTGCTTTTTACGGTAACAAGCCAGGCGGTGTAATAATCGTTGCCGCCGTCCGGAACGTTTACCAAATACAAATTTACGGCGCGGAGCGCGAAGCGCAAAGACTGGTCGTTTAATATTTCAAATAGTTTCTGATAATACGCGTGCCGGTTTTCCAAGGACATGGCCCGGAGCATTTCTTTCTCCACATAAAAATCTTTTGTCAGGTCAAGCAGGGAAAGAATGTCTATTTCCACTATCCGCGTGCCGTCCGGCAATTGGATTTGCCCGGCGGCAAGCGATACCCATGATTGCTCTTTTGCGTGGCATTTGCCGCCTTGCGCCGCAAAAACCAACAAGCATAAAAGCAAGGCGGCAAAAAACCTCCCTTTTTTGTGCATGGCGTACCTCCTGAAAAAAATTACCGCATGTTTGCCCTATACATAGTTTACCCCATTAAGGCATACAAACACAATAAAAATAATGGTTGATGCGCCAAATAAATAAAAAGGGAACGCTTCCCCAGAAAAGCCGCCGCCTTTACGGCGAAGTTGCCGCAGGGGCGCGCTTTCAGCGGCGCATGGCGCCGCCCGGCGGACAGCCCCGCGATGAAAACGGCCAGCCAGGGAAACAAGGGGTAATAATCCACGCTGTAAAATCCGCGCGGCATTGCGCCCAAAGGCAAAAGAAAAGCCGCGTCCGTATTTATGCCGGGCAGCAGCCAGCCGGCGGCGGCGGAAAAAGCGGCCAATAAAAACAAAGAAAAATCGCTTTGCCCGCGCAAAAGGGGGACCAGAAAAAGCGCGCAGCTTAAAAAGTGCAGTATGCCAAACCGCACGTAGCTTTCGCCCAAAAAGATATATGTAGCGGCACTGACCAGCAAAGCGCCGGCCAGCGTCCTGAAAGCGCCGCGCCGGGCGCGGCCTTTTGCGCCTGCCCCGGCCGTCCAGCCGGAGACGCTTATGAAAAGCATAGCGGTAAAATAGCGCAGCGCCTGCCACCAGCCGTATCCATAGCCGGTGGCAAGGCCGAAAAAGTCTTCCAAATCCACCGCCAGATGAAAGATCAGCATCAGAAAGACCGCCAGCCCCCTGGCCGCGTCCAGCGGCATGTTCCTGCCCATGCCCATCGCCCCCCGCTGGCAAAAAATCAACTTATCTGTTAGAATAAGGAATCAGCGTGATACTTTACTATCTTGGAGGCCACTTTGTCCAGCCGGAAATTTTTGTCTGCCATTTGCCTGCTGCTTGCGCTCGCGCTCGCGCCGCCCCCGGCGGGCGCCGAGGAATTTTTTGTCGACGGCTATGTCTGCGCGGCCGATGTTTCGGAGACGGGCGATCATGACCGCAAAAGCGTCGCCGGCTATGACAATGCTTATGATCTTTTTACCGACCACGCCAACGGTTACCGCCTGCTCATACCCAAAGGCAGCTTTGTCGACATAAGCGCGACAAGCCTGCGCAATGTTTTCGAGACGCCCAGCTTGGCGGTTGAAATATATCATGACAATTTTTCCGGCAAAGCGGCCGGTTTTCACGAACTGGTAAACTACAGCAACAAATTTTTGCGCCGGGGCATCGCGCACCGCGTAACCGCCGAATATCCGGCCACCGTGGGCGGCTGTCCGGCCGTTACGTCCAAATGGTCGCGAGGCAAGCTCTCCAGGGTGGAAAACGACAAGAATTATTATACGGCGACTTCGGTCAGGCGCAGCCGGGACGAAACGTATACGATCATGGTAAAGTCCGCGTTGCCCGGCGACGACCGGGCGGAGCGGATAACCGAAAGTTTTTCTTTCATCGAGCGCCAAGGGACGCCGCGCGACGGCAGGCAGCCCTACGCCGGGACCTCGCCGATGAATCCTGCTACCCGCGCGGTTTACGAAGAAATATTTTCTTCCGGGAGCGGGCTTACCTGGGGGATATTTGAAAATTCGGCGCCGCAGACTTTCCGGCAGCTGGCGGAGAAGGAACGGGCCTTGGGGCACCGCTTTAAAATACTTCTGCGCTACCAGAGCGTCGACGAGCCGCTGCCGCTCGCGCAGCTTGAACGGGCGTGGCAAAGGGGCCGCCTGGTGGAACTGACCCTTGCCACCATCCACGATGCCGGCGCCGACGCGCTCAAAACGGAAGGCGCGACTGCCAACGCCTTGGTGTCCTATGAAATTTTGAACGGGCATTATGACGAATATTTCGCCGCTTACGCGCGGGATCTGAAAAAGTTCGGCAAACCCGTGCTTTTTCGCCTGAACAATGAAATGAACGGCGATTGGTGCTGGTATTCGGCTTTTTATACTGCCCGCGACCCGCGCATATATGTCGAACTGTGGCGCTATATCAGGAAACTGTTTGATGAGGCGGGAGTGGACAACCTTATCTGGATATGGAACCCGCACGACGCGTCTTTGCCGGATTTTGCCTGGAACAGTTTCGCGGCTTATTACCCGGGGGACGAATATGTGGACGTCGTCGGACTGACCGGCTACAACGCCGGCACTTATTTCCCCGGTGAAAAATGGCGGGCTTTTGATGAAATTTATCGGCCGCTGTACGAAAAGTACCTGTCCTTTTTTGCCAAGCCTTTCATGATTACGGAATTTTCCTCAAATTCGGTGGGCGGCGACAAAGCGGCCTGGATCCGCGACATGTTCGCGAAAATAGCGAAATATCCCAACATCAAGGCCGCCGTCTGGTGGAACGGCGTGGACTACGACCGCAGCGGACATCCCGGCCGCGTCTATCTCGTAGACGATTCGCCGGAAGTGGCCGCCGCCTTGTCCGAAGGGCTGCGCGCCTATCCGTCTTCGGCCCTGGCCGCAACGGATGAATGATTGGCTGCCGATAGGTCAGGGTCCAAGGCATTTAACTGCGCGGCGGCCTTAAAGGCGTTGTAAGACGATGTCTGCAAAAAACTGCCGCCGTTTTTTATTTGGCGGTTAAAACTCGCCGCCGCAATTATCTTGCCTGTCGCCAGATCGGTCAGGCTCTGCTCAAGCGTTACTATCCATTTGTTCTTGCCTGTTTTCACGGGGCTGACGCTTATCTGCGCGCGCAAAAGATAGTCGGCCCCGGCCGCCGCGGCGGCCTCTCTTATGCCGGCGCCGCCCTGTGCCGCGCCGAGCGCCGCCAAACGCGGCAGGCACTTTCGATAGGCGTCAAGAAGGTTTTCCCGCATATAGCGGTATTCCGCTTCCAAACCGTACCCGCCGCCACCCGCACGCACCGCGGCGGCAACGGTTTTGCCGGCGCGGCGCGCCGGGGCCGGATCCGCGCCTTCGGCCAGTTTTGCCCGGCAGTCATAATAATGTTTGCCGGCGAAATCCGCGTATTGATTCATGCCGTGCGGTATCGTCTGGCGGCGCCGGGCGCTTTTGGCCATAAGCGCCCGCCCAAGCTGCGCGTAAGGGAGAAAAGCCAGGCTGGGCGGCACAGGGTCGAGGCGGTCGTATACGCGCAGTACGTCCAGCCGGCCGTTATATTCATCGGCGAAAGCCTGGTTGCCCGGCGCCGGCGCGCCAAAGGTAATCACTTTTATCCTTTCCGCCGGCGCGCCCATCTTTGCCAGGGCGGCGGCGTACAGCACCGCCGCCGCCCCGCCCCGGCTGTGCCCGGTAACAAGCAGCCTTGCCCCGGGATCGTTTTTGAGCGACGCGTAAAGGGGGCATTGCCGCCACGGCGCGTCAAAACCGGCCAGCGCGTATTCCAAAAAGCCCTTGTGCGCTTTGGGCTGGCCTTCCCCCGCGCTGCGCTTTGCGGCGTTATTTTTTATTTCTTCCGGGCTTGCGCCGGCAAACGGCACGAGTTTTATCCGCAAATTGGCCGTTGCTTCTTTGAAAGAATTTGTGCCGCGAAAAGCCATTATATAGACTTTTTGCCCGTTGCGGGCGTCCGTCCTATGCACCCTGAAAATCCCGCCGCCGGCTTTTGTTTCGCCGTTTTGCGGGCGGAGCGTTTCCCAGCCTTCCCGGGCACTGAAAAAAGCGGCGCCCGTCTGGTCGCCGTAAGCGGCCAGGCTGGCGTTGGCGGCGGCGTAAACGAGGGCGGCTTCCTCGTATTCCTCTTGGGGGCCGGCGCGCGCCGCGAGCGCAAACAGGCTGAACGGAATTAACAAAAAAACAATTTCTGCAATTATTTTCTTCGTCATTTGCTTTCCTTTCGGGAAAGGCGGCAAAGATATTCCGCCGGCAATCTATATTTTCAAAAAATCCGCAGGTTTTTTCGCAAGCACAGCGAATATGTTGTATAATCAAAACAGCAAGATCAAAAAAACAAAAAGGAGGGACAAGCATGATTTTAGGCAAAACCATCATCAGCGAAGAGGTTTTTAGTGAACTGGCCAAAACGGCCATGTCGAAAATCGAAAGCATCTCAACCCGCACGGGGCAAAAGATCTCCCTGGTCGCCCTGGCGCGCATAGTGGCTGATAAAGTTTCCCCGCAGATAAACGTCAGAAAGACCGACGCGATTGAAAACGAAAACGAGGAACCGACCGTGCCGGCGACCGTTTCTTTTGATCTGAAGGTCAATGTCCTCTACGGGCAAAACATACCGTCGGTTGTTTCCCGCCTCCGGGAAACCGTAAAGAACGAAGTGGAGGGCATAACGGGCTATAAAGTCGAGAAAGTGGACGTCACGGTGGAAAAATTGGTCAAAACGGAGCAGGAAAGTAACGAGGACGAATAGATAGCAGAAAATAGAGCGAGTTATCACATTATAAAGATAGCTTGCTCTATTTTCAAAGGAGCGTCCCAAAGGGAAAACGCTATTGCGGGCTGTCTCCAAGCAACTTTAACTTATCCGCGCGCGAGAGTTTTTTAATGGCGATTTCCCGTTTTAAGGCACTGTTTTTGTCCGGCTGCGGCTCGCTGTAGACAAGGCGCACCGGGCGGCGCGAGGCCGTGTAGCGCGATGCGGCGCCAAGATTGTGCTTTTCCAGCCGCTCGCCCAGGCGGTTGCTGATGCCGGTGTAGAGCGTACCGTCGCTGCACCTCACCATATAAACGGTGTACATGTCAATCTCCGGCGACCGTCAGTTTTTCCATTAATATGTCCTCCAGCGGCCTGTCGGAAAAATCGGTCGGTTCGGAGCCGATCTTTTTTACGACTTCAAGCCCGTCGATTACTTTGCCGAAAACCGCGTGCTTGCCGTTTAGCCAGGGCGCCCGGGCCAAAGTTATAAAAAACTGCGAGCCGCCTGTGTCAGGGCCGGCATTGGCCATCGACAGCACGCCGGCGCCATCGTGCCCGAGGCCATCGCCAAATTCGTCCTTTATCTGATACCCCGGCCCACCCGTGCCCGTGCCGGTGGGGTCGCCCCCCTGGATCATGAACCCTTCTATGACGCGGTGAAAAATTACGCCGTCATAAAAGCCCTTTTTTACCAGGCTAAGAAAATTTGCCGCCGTTTTCGGCGCTTTGTCTTCAAAAAGCTCGACGGAGAATTCCCCCCTGTTTGTGGCGAATTTTACAATGGCATTGCTCATTTCGTCCTCCTTGATGAAGCCCTGTTCAACGCGGCTTTTACTTTGGAAAGGGAACAACTGTCAAAATGCTCGACACCGACTTGTCAAAATTAAAGGCGTGGTTTGCCGTTTATATCATCAAAAACCGCCATGGCGACAGTGCCGCAAACAGCGCTTTTGATTTGAAAATACACCATACCGCCCTTGTCTGCGACGACGCGCGGGAGATAGCGCAATGCCTCGGCTGGCCGCCGGAGGCGGTTTTTGCCGCCGAGGCGGCGGCTCTATTGCATGACGTGGGGCGTTTCCCGCAAATGAACAAATTCCATACCTTCGACGACCGGCGGTCCGTCGACCACGCCGCCTTGGGCGTTGAAGCCATCTTGGAAGACAATATTTTGGCGGGGCTTTCCGGCAAAGAACAGCGCACGATCATTTCCGCGGTCCAATGGCACAACAAGCGGTTTGTCCCGGCAGAATTGCCGGAAGATGAAAAACCGCTGCTCTTTTTGCTGCGCGACGCCGACAAGCTTGACATCATGCGCATTTTTTGCGATTATTACGTTGCCCGCCAAGAAGAACTCCGCTTTGTTTTGGAACCTGACCTGCCTAAGGCCGGCGGCTGTTCGGAAAAAATACTCTCCGCGCTTGACGGCGGGCAAACAGCCGACATCAATGACGCCCGCAATGTCAACGACGTAAGGTTGATCAAGCTTTCTTGGGTTTATGACCTTAATTATCCCAAAAGCCGGGAACTGTTCTTAAAGCGGCGCTATATAGAAAAAACCCTGGCGTCCCTGCCGCCTTTGCCGGAAATACAAAGCGCGGGGCGGCGGCTTGCGCGGCATCTCAAAGCAAACAGCCGCTGACGGTCATTCCTTGCTGCTTAAAACAATCCGGCTGCCTTTATATTTTTCGCCGTCATTGTCCGGCAGTATGCTGTAACGCTCGCACCAGAGCGTTTTGTATTTTACCGCCTGCGCGTGCGTCGATTCGGTATTTTCCGGCAATTTTTTGATTATTTTGCCCGGGACGCCGGCAATCAGCGAAAAAGGCGGCACCACCGTCATGGGCGGCACTACCGCGCCGGCGGCGACGATGCTGCCGCAACCGATGACCGCCCCGTCAAGCACGACCGCGCCCATGCCCACCAGACAATGATCCTCCACCTTGCAGGCGTGGACGACCGCGCCGTGCCCTACTGTCACGAAATCGCCGATTTCGGTGGCGTGCGTATCCGCGACATGTATGACGGTATTGTCCTGAATGTTGCTGTAGCTGCCGATGATTATTTTATTGACGTCGCCGCGCACGACGCAATTGTACCAAACGCTGCTGTATTCCCCTATGGTAACGTCGCCCAGCACTCTCGCGCCTTCGGCTATGTACGCCCTTTCGTGGATGTTGGGCGTATGCCCCTCGAAAAGCGCGCCTTTATCGTATGTTTTCATAAACATCATCTCCCCACAGGCCGGCCGGAACCGGCTTATTGTTCGCCAAGGCCCCAAGTCTCCCCTCTTTTTCCCGCGTCATGGCAATGAAGGCGATGGAGCGCAACGTTTCCCCACTCGCTGCCCGGACAGCCGTAATTGCAGTAAGGAACGATGGATATGCCGCCGCGCGGCGCAAAACAGCCCCATACCTCAATATATTTCGGGTCAAGCAGTTTGATGAGGTCTTTCATTATGGTATTTACGCAATCCTCGTGAAAATCGCCGTGATTGCGAAAACTGAACAGATAAAGCTTCAGCGATTTGCTCTCAACCAGCTTTCGGCCAGGCACGTAGGAAATGTAAACGGCGGCGAAATCAGGCTGGCCGGTCAAAGGGCACAAGCTGGTAAATTCCGGGCAATTTAACCTGACGAAATAATCGTTTTGCGGGTGCTTGTTGTCAAAGCACTCCAAGAGGCCGGGATCGTAATTGTCTTTGTAGCGGGTAACGGGCGCGCCCAGCGCCTTTAACCCGCGCGTTTTTTTCTGCGCCGCCATTATTCCCTCCCCGCGCGGACGCAAACTTGCTGTAAGTGCCATGTAAAAACCCCCCTTCATGACAATATTATAACATTAGTTACGCGTTCTTTGCCGCAGTCATTCTATGCGCCGTTTTTAGCCCTACTACGAAAGATTATTTTATTTACCAATGTAGCTATGTATGCTTTCGTGTATATTGTTTTCGTTGTAAGATTTATTCACACATTCTTCTTCAATATAGGAATAATCTGAATTTGAGAGCATATTGGGGGGAATGTTTTTAAATTTATTTATCGTTGCATTTATGGCATGAATTGATTTATCTATTCCTATCCATTTGCGATTTAATTCTTGTGCTGCCGCTAATGTAGTGCCGGACCCGCAGAAAAAGTCCATAATATAACTATTTTGCTTAGATGAAGCTAAAATTATTGTTTTTAACATATCCATATTTTTCTCGGTTGGATATACAGGGTATTGGCAATCTTTAAATTCCCAAATGTCCTGTATTTTTTTTCCCTCCCGTTCATCTGCATAAATAATTTTTCTGTGGTTTCCATTAGCAGACCATTCAATTAGACCGGCCTTGTCAAGTTCTTCAAGTTCTCTTGGATCGCTTCTCCAATGTCTGCCTTTAGGCGGTTTCATACCTTTAAATTCCCGTGATGTAACTCCATCTTTTGTTTCGCCAGGAGCATGTAAAGGGATTGTTGTATAAGCTCTGCCATTTTTGTCTATCTTTTTAAATAATGTTTCTTTATCTTTTGAAGAAAAGGGGATTTTAGGTTCGTTCCATATCAATTTATTGGTTTTTGAGTAAAACAATATCATGTCTTTAATATTGCCGTATGCTTTTCTGGGGAAATTTTTAGGATTGCATTTTATTCTGGCAATATCATTCCGAAAATTCTCTATGCCAAAGACCTCGTCCATTATTATTTTTATATAATGACCTATTTTATAGTCTATATGCAAATAAATAGACCCTTGTTCGGACAATAACTCTTTTGCAATGATCAGTCTTTCTCTGATAAAATTTATAAATGCATACCCTTGTAAAGTATCATTATAAGCTATTTCATCGTCATTACTCATACTAATGGTGCTGACACGATCTTTCCCTATTGTAAAAACCGTATTTGTTGAAAATGGTGGATCAATATAAATTAAATCTATTTTATTTTTGAAATTATAATTCTTTAATAGTGCTTGTAAAACATTTAAATTTTCTCCTTTAATGAGTATGTTTTCATGATTGAAACATCCAGAGAAATTACAAACAGGAGTTGAATTTAAAATATCTTCTTGACTTCTTTTGCCAGGGTAAAACAACTCCATATCTTCATCTCACAATGAATATAAATATTCGCGCAAAAGCAAAGCGCTGAAAATATTATATTCTCTGTATTTCGTAGTAATATCCCGGTACATTTTATTATTTCCTTTTATATATAAGACGCCATCCAGTATTGCTATTTTTTCCGCCTTTACAGACTTAGTTGTTATGGTACTCATCGCGTCAGCAAATTGAGCATTTTGATGACCGCCAAAATCGGTTAAAAATTTTGCCTCGCCAATTATATATCTACCATTAAATCTACCAACAAAATCAAGCCCCTTATCCCGTGTGTAGTTTAGATTTCTGGCACACCATTGTTTCATTTCTGCATCAGAGGCATCTAATACAGCGTTATCATTTCCGTTTTCGAATGTTTGCATATTTACCGGCGTGATGCCTAAACCGCCCTTTGCAAGCCATTTTTTAAAAAGCGGTCCAATTTGTCGATTGGTTTCTTTTGGATATGAACATTTGTCAATTATTTCATCTAAGCCCATTTCATAAAGTCTGCCACATAGGCGATTGATTGTATTTGGGTTTCTTTGTATGGCAGTAGGGTCTCGTTTTAGATATGCTACATATGAATCTTTGATCGGGAAAATGTCCATAGACAATAGATGTGTTATGAGGCTAATATTGTCATGAGCATTAAAACTTTCTTCAACGTGACATTGTTTTTCTTCGTCAATATCTCTAATGCCTTCTGGAATGGCCGGATATACCTTGAACAATTCGTCAAGGTAGTTCTTTTGTGACGCAAATTTTATGCTTAAATCTGTTAAATTGCCCATTTATACCCATCTTCCCACTATATCGTCTATATGTTAAACCGAAATGAATTCTTTTTCGCGGGTTCTTATGGCGAAGTATGTTTGCCCTAAGGTGCTGGCCCGTTTGCGTGGGGTGCCATTTCGCACAATGAGGTAACAGGCGTAGCGAGTCAATATCAGGTCGTCGATTTCTTTGGCAGACACGCCAGCCTCCACTATTTTGTTGACGTCAACAAAATAGCAATCAAGGGCTTGCCTGCTGGGAAAATAGTATTTTCTTTATTTTTTGCCACGTTCTTTGCTACATTATTCCCTCCCCGCACGGCCTTTTGCGTCCGCGCGGCGCATATTGTTTTTGCCCGTTTGCCCCCGGTCAGGCAGACAAATCCACCCATGTGCCGATGTCCGGTTCTTGCTCGCGGGCGCTGGCATCTTTAAAAACGCCGTAGTTTTCTTTGTCTGCGGCTTTTTCATTTTGCGCGGCGGCATTTTTGCCGACCGGGGCGTTTGCAGCAGCGCCGGGGGCGGCTTTGCCCAATTTTGCCGCCGTTTCCTCCCGCAGGTTTTTGCTGAGCGCCTGTCTGGCGGCGGCTTCCTTTGCCGCAGCGGCGGCGGCCACCGCCCGATCCTGCCCTGACGGGTCGGCCGGCGCCAGCGCCGCCCCCCTTACGATCCGCATCTTGGCAATGGTCTTTTGCGGGGTGCTTTCGCCGCTCATGTCAATGGACACTTCCCCGCCGACGATATATTGCTTGCCGTCCGGCCCGGCGGACTTCTCATAGCTTATGCCGCCCGCGTACTGGCCGCCGGCGCTTTTGTGCGCCTGTTCGTGCGCGATGACCTTGTTCTCGGTCTGCCGCATGGCTTGCACTTCGCGCTCAATTTGCCTTTGTTCTTCAGGGCTTTTGCCTCTCCGCCAAGGTTCGCCGGCATTGGCGGACGGGCCTTCCGCCGCGCCCTTTTTGCCTTCGCCGCCCGTCTCGCCTTTATCTGCGGGGTTTTCCGCGCCGGCCGCCTTTTTCTCTTTCGCCTCGGCCGCGCCCGCCGGATTGTTGCCTACTGCGGGCTGTTTGTTTGCTTTTTCCTCCCGGCCGTTTTCCGCGCCCTCCGGCATTTTGCCGCTAAGCGAGAGGATGTAAGCGGGACTTTCCTTGTCCCGGCCGTTTGCCGCGCCCGCCCGGCCTTGCGCTGCCTCGGTTTCCGCCGTGGGCTTTGGCTGATAGCCTGCCGGTATTTTACTGTAACTTATCGGGTCGTTGTTGACAAACATCCGCGCCTTACCTCACTTCGTGAAATTAAGAAAAATATTTTATTTAATGAAGGGCCGGCGGCAGGAACCGCGACGGACCGGCCGCCTTTTCGCAACCGAACCGCCGGCTCCGCCTCTTTTTACAGCTGCAAACGGCGCGGGCTTGCCTCGGCGATAGTCTTCAGGGAGCGCATAAGCGCGGCAAACCGCTCCGGCTTGATTGATTGCGCGCCATCGCATTTGGCCCGCAACGGATCGTTGTGGACTTCAACCATTATGCCGTCGGCACCGACCGCGACGCCGGCCCGGCTCAAGGCGTCCACCATCCACCAGAGTCCGGCCGCGTGGCTTGGGTCAACGATAACCGGCAAATGGCTGAGCTTTTTTACCGCCAGGACGGCGCTAAGGTCAAGCGTATTGCGCGTATACGTTTCAAACGTCCTGATGCCGCGCTCGCAAAGCACCACGCCTTCGCTGCCCGCCGCCATGACGTGTTCGGCCGACATCAGCCATTCTTCAATGGTCGCGCTCAAGCCGCGTTTTAAAAGCACGGGCTTTTGCGTCTGCCCCACCGCCCTTAAAAGGTCGAAATTCTGCATGTTGCGGGCGCCGATCTGTATTATGTCAACGTCTGCGACAAACCTGTCCAGCCTGTCCGTTGACATTATCTCGGAAACTATCGGCAGGCCGGTTTGCGCTTTGGCAATCTTCAAAAGATCCAGCCCTTCTTCTTTCATGCCTTGAAAACTATAAGGCGAAGTGCGCGGCTTGAACGCCCCGCCGCGCAGGAAATTGGCCCCCGCCGCCTTGACGGCCTGCGCGATGCCTACGATCTGCTCCTCGCTTTCCACCGAGCAAGGGCCGGCGATGACCGCCAATTTGTCGCCGCCGATCGACTGCCCAAGCGCCCGGACGACCGTGTCCTCCGGATGGAAAGCCCGGTTGGCTTTTTTGTAAGGTTCCTGCACCGGCAGGACTTTCTCGACAAATTCAAAAGCGGCCAGGCGCTCCCTGTCTATGTTATGGGTGTCGCCCACCACGCCTATGATGTTTTGAAATTCGCCGTAAGTTATGGAAGCGCTGCAATTGGCCTCTTCCAGTTCCTTTATGAGGATGGCGATCTGCTCTTTGTCCGTCCCCTGCGCCAAAACAATTACCATGTCCTGAAAATCCTCCTAATGCGGTTCCTTTCCCCACTAAAACAGCCAGAAAAATTAAAGCCGCCGATCTCGTTATTATTCTAACATAGCGGCGGCTTGTTCGCAAACAACCGTTAGATCAAAGTTTGATATTTTTCGGGTGCCCGCCGATAGAGTGGATGGCGTCCACAAAACGCACCGTGCCGGACGAAAGGCGCATGGAAATCGAGTGGGTGCGCACGCCGTCGCCAAAATACTGCACCCCGCGCAACATTTCGCCCTCCGTTATGGCGGTGGCGGTAAAGAACACCTCATTGCCTTTTACCAAGTCGTCGATCGTAAACACCTTGTCTATGTCGGTTATGCCCATCATGGCGGCGCGTTCTTTGTCCGCCTCGTTTTCCGGCCAAAGCCGGCCCTGCATGTCGCCGCCCAAGCATTTCATGGCCGCCGCGGCAATGACGCCCTCCGGCGCGCCCCCCACGCCAATGAGCATGTGGACGCCGCTGCCTTCAATGCCGGCGCTGATGATCGGCGACACGTCGCCGTCGGAAATGAGCTTGATCCTGGCGCCCGCTTCCCGCGTATCGCCGATGATCTTTTTGTGGCGTTCGCGGTCAAGTATGACCACCACCAGATCCTCTATCTTTCTGTCCATCGCCTGCGCCACCTTGCGCAGATTTTCCCGCACGGGGGCGTTTATGTCTATGCAGCCCTTGCCGCGCGCCCCTACCGCTATTTTTTCCATGTACATGTCGGGCGCGTGCAGCAACATGCCTTTGGGTGCCACCGCCATGACCGCGATGGAACCCGGCAGCCCCTTGGCCACAAGATTTGTCCCTTCCAGCGGGTCTACCGCTATGTCGACCGACGGCCCGCCCGCCCCCACTTTTTCCCCAATGTAAAGCATGGGCGCCTCGTCCATTTCGCCCTCGCCGATGACCACCGTGCCGGAAATGTTTATAGCGTCAAACGCCTTGCGCATCGCGTCCACCGCCGCCTGGTCCGCCGCTATTTTGTCGCCGCGCCCCATCAGCCGGCCGCTGGCAATCGCCGCCGCCTCGGTTACGCGGATAAATTCCATAGTTAATTCGCGCTTCATTCGGTCCCCTCTTTCCTTATTTTTTTGCCCGCTCCCAATCGGCCGTGAATTTTTCTATCCCGCTGCGCGTCAGCGGATGCCCGATCATGTCCATCAGCACCTTGTAAGGAATGGTGGCGATGTGCGCGCCCGCCAGGGCCGCCTGCGAAACATGCAGCGGATGCCGGACGCTGGCGGCGATGATGCGCGCCGGCAGGCTGTGCAAAGCAAACAGGCGGGCGATCTCTCCAACCAGTCCTATGCCGTCGTGATCAATGTCGTCAAGGCGCCCGACAAAGGGGCTGACATAAGACGCGCCGGCTTTGGCCGCCAAAAGCGCCTGGTTCACGCTGAAAATCAGCGTAAGGTTTGTCTTGACGCCGTCTTTGGCCAATTGCGACGCCGCTTTCAGCCCTTCCGCCGTCATGGGGATTTTTACCGCCACATTGTCCGCTATGCGCGAAAGCTCCCTGCCTTCCGCCACCATGCCGGCCGCGTCGGAAGACAGCACCTCGGCGCTCACCGGCCCTGGGTTGATCGCGGTTATCTCCCTTATAACCGCCGCCATAGCGCGGCCTTCTTTCGCTACCAAGGAAGGGTTTGTCGTTACGCCCGCAATTACCCCCAAAGAAGTAGCTTCGCGTATCTCGCCGATATTTGCCGTATCAAGGAAAAGATCCAAACCTTCGCCCCCTTTGTTTTAAAATCCGCCTTTGCCCGGCGCAAACCGAACAGCGCAATGAAGCCGAAAACATAAAAACAATTTTTGGCCTGCGCCTCCGCGCCCGTTGCCGCCTGCTTAGCCTTTTCAAAACCCTTCGCCGCCAAAAACAAAAATCCTGCCCGGCGCAGGAGAAAAATTAACCGAAATTTGGAACTGTCCCGGTATTTTCCCAATAAGGATCCCTAACAATCCGTTACGGCGCTATGCCGAACTTTTTGCCGCCCCTGGAGGGGAGCGGCAAAGTGCCCAATAGACTGGAGTTGGTCAAAATTCATAATTGTCTTCCCCGATAACGCTGTTCATTGCCCATTCACAGGCGTTTTCATAATCTTCATTAGTGTCAAATTCAAGCCATCCGTTATTAAAACGCACAGCTTTTATTGGAAACCCATCTTTTATCAGCGCATTAAGCAAATCGGTCATATACGCCTGCCTAATAGGTTTGCCTGACTGCTGCCACGGCGCATCCTGAAATTTGCCGCAATCGCGTTCCCACACCCGCACAATTTGCCGCAATGCGGATTGGGAAAATTTAAGCAGCCCTATGTATCGCGCGTCAATTTCATGCAAGTTCGGATTTTCAAGCCCGATGGACAATATATCATTGCTTGAACCGATAGAGAGGCTTTCCGTATCAAAATCAATTTTGCCATAGCGCTTTAACCAGTACGCTTTCCAATTGTCATCAACGGCAACAGCAAAATCGCAATCTGAAATTGCTATTTTGCATAGCATATGGCGCGTGAACAATATATCCGAATAGCTTACGATTAAGTCGTCATTAAATTCTGATTGCGCCGCCATAAGCGACTCTACCATATTAGTGCTGTTGAAATCTTTATTCAAAAAGTATTTTACTTTGCCATAGTTGATTTTTTCTGCGGCATAGCCGCAGACTATTGTCACATCGTCAATGCCGATGCTTTTATAGAGTTCAATTTGGCGTTCTATGAGAGTTTTTCCGCAAAATTGCAGCATGCCTTTAGGCAAGTTTTCTGTATGCTTTTTTAGACGCGTCCCCCGCCCGGCAGCCAAAATGACGGCTTTCAAAGTTAGCTCTCCGAACTTTCTGGCGAGAATACTTTCGTCACAAAATCCTTGTCCGATTGCCGAAACGGGTTTTCTCTTTCGGGGTGCCACATTATACCGTATATCGGTTTTGAAACATGCCTGAACGACTCCACGACCCCATCGTCGGACTGCGCCATAGCCATCAGTTGCGGCGGCAGTTCAGCGAACCCGTATTGATGATAACTGTTTGCTTCCTGCGCGAAGTTCCCGGCAAGTTTATGGCGCGCGCCTAAAGGGCTGGCAAAGATCCACTCCAATTGCGTCCTGCCCAAAGAAGCGTTTCAAACTAAGCCCTTTGAGCAAGGCAGACAAGCTCCGCAACCACGACATTTCAAGCCGGCGTGTACTCAACGAGCATGTGATTGGCTTTGTCAAGCGGTTCAGAATCATTGCTGAACGTTACCGTAACCGCAGGAAACGCTTTGCTCTCCGCTTCAGCTTGATTTGTGGGCTGTGTAATTTTGATAGAGCCGTTTAGGTTGCGCAGGAAGCCTAATGATTTCCCTGCTAACCTTGTTTGCGATCAGTTGCGTTTTGATGGTGTGTCGCTTTTTCTTGCCCGAATACCATTGCCGCTGTTTTTTAGGGCGTTCTACCGGGCTTTCGGTCACGTCTACAAGGATGGCCTCAATTTCGCTGTCCTCAAGCAGGGCTTTCTTGCCCGGCAACCTAAACTTTCCGCTATTGCCTCATGAAAGCGGCGCGGGCGATAGACAGCATGTTAAACAAAAAAGGGGGGCAATTGAAATGTGCGAAAACTGCTGCTTCAAATACTGGAAAGATAGGGGATGGTTCTCCCAATGCGAAAGTTGCCCTAAAAACGAAGACGGCGACGAACAGGAAAATGTAGCGTAGAAACGGAGAATATGGTAATATTATAGCAAAGGAGATAGTAATTATGGCACAAACAAACTCTCTAAAAAGAATAGAACAAAACCAATTGCGCCGCCGGACAAAAATAAAAAGGAGGCGTGCGAACAGCATGGCCGTCAAAAAATTGGACGCCCGGAGCGTCCATATAGCAAGATGTCCGGAAGAACACCCCAAAACCGTCTATTCCGAAGAAGTCGCGGCTAAACTTGCCGAAATACAAAGAAGAACGGCAGAACGATTCAAGGGGCGCTATACGGCAGAAGATCGAATAATATGCGAGAAAATTGCCGATTCCATAGACAGGGCGATGGAAAACTTTACAATCACGCCCTACGAAGAAGTCATGGCAAGGCTTACAGAAATGCAACGAAAAACTACAGAGCGGTTTGAGTGCGAAACTGCTGGAAAAGTAGTTGAAAAACATGGATAAGGACAAAGAACTCTATCTATTTGCCGGGCCTAATGGTTCCGGCAAATCTACTCTTGTGCGGCAATTTGAGAAAAACGGAGAGTGTCCAGAAACGTATATTTGCCCCGATATGATCGTACAGCCTGACAAACGCGATGACATTGGTGCTTATTTAGCGGCAATGGACAAAGCTGAAAAACAAAGAACAAACGAAGTCGAGCATGGCCGTCCTTTTGCTTTTGAATCGGTAATGTCCAATAACGGAAAACTGGAATTTTTGAAATATGCCAAGGCAAAAGGCTATAAGATTACTGTTGTTTACGTAACGACGACATCGCCGGAGATCAACGCCGAGCGCGTCAAAATCCGTGTCGGGAAAGGCGGGCATGACGTTCCCAAAGACAAAATATTTGACAGGTACTACAAATCTCTCGCAAACCTGCCAAAAGCATACGAACTCGCCGATGTCTTTTATTTGTACGATAATTCCGGCTATGCACCGGTACTTGTTCTAAAACGATCCGACGATAAAACCTATTTTAACCCCACTTATTTATCGTCAGACTGGGCAAACGAATACGTAATAGGCCCGCTCGCGCTGCTCTAACAAAAAACGCAAAACCGCGAGGGAATAGCTATGCAATCGGGAAAGGCATTTAACTTACGAATAAACAAAACAACCTAATCAGCCGCAGCCTTAACAAGCTGCGGTTTTTTTATGCCCAAAACCAACCTTCCGATTACCGCCCCAGCGAAGCAGCGGTCTAAGCCGCCAATGAGAAATAAAACAGCGCAGGGGCAAAACTGTATTTTCAAGGAGAGATGGCAAATGTCGAAAAACGGCAAGTGCATCAAAATCATTGGCAAAGATATTGCCCTTGAATACTTAATGCCAAAAAAATGGTTCGGTGGCATAAGAATGTTCAGCCTGCCAACCGCCCTCGTATTTGAAAAAAGCGGAGAAATTCCTCTTGTTGCACAGGATGGCTTTGTCTACAAATATGACGAAGAGCGCACGGGATGGAAACATGTCCTTACCGAAAATCCGTATGTCGAACTTATTAAATCCGCACGGGAAAGACTGTCGCAAGCCTACGAAAATATGGCGCAAAAGACGCTATACTGCGCGATATTAAAATTCAGCACAACTGCTATGGGCGCAAGCAGATCAGCGAATTAAAAGTTGTAAAACCGGCGACCGGCTTATTATGTCGGGACACAATAAGACTTCTCCAATAATTAAAGAAATTTCTTAAAAAACCGATAAATAAGGTGTGATGAATAAATATGATGCATCGCAAAAGCTAACGGAAGAACAATTCAAGCGGATAATCGGAGCGAGGAAAGCAACATTTGCAGAAATGTTAAGCGTATTGCGCAAGGGATACGCCGACAAACACAAAAGGCGGGGAAGGCACAGTATGCTGCCTGTTGAATTACAATTGATGATGGCGCTTGAATACCTGCGCCAATACGCCACGTTTGCGGAACTGGGGTTTAGCTATGGCGTTTGCGAGAGCACGGCGCAGAATTATGTCGCGTGGGTGGAAGAGATGCTGACAAAGGGCGGGAAGTTTAGGTTGCCGGGCAAGAAAGCCCTGCTTGGGACGGCGAAATTGAGGCCATCCTTGTCGACGCGACCGAAAGCCCGGCAGAACGCCCCAAAAAAAACAGCGGCAATGGTATTCGGGCAAGAAAAAGCAACACACCATCAAAACGCAACTGATTGTAAACAAGGATAGCAGGGAAATCATTTGCACGGCACACGCAGAGGGTTCCTGCCATGACTTCAGGCTTTACGGGGAAAGTGTAGGGAGGCAATAAGCGGGGGCATAAAAGCACAGTGCTACAGCGGGTACCAAGGCATCCTTAGGCTTCACGGGAACAGCGAGACCCAGAAGAAGAAACCAAAAGGCGGCGAACTCACTCCTGAAGAAAAAGCCGATAACCGGCGCATCTCATGTGAGCGGATTCTCATAGAAAACATCAGCGCCAAAATCAAGGCGTTCAAAATTATGGCCAACAAAATACAGAAACCGCCGCAACCGTTTCCAGCTTAGAATGTCCTTGATTTGCGGCATTTACAATTTTGAATTGCCGGATCAATTCCTTGAGAGACATAATATCGGCCATTGCCGGTCACTCACTTTGCAAAGCCTTTTCCAAAACTTGCCTGTCAGATATGTTATAAAAGAACTCGCTCAGAAGAAGCACACGAACATTAAGTCGTTTCGCCTCTTTTATAAACAACAAGCTCGAATCCAATTCGCTTTGGGACAGCTTCCTATCTGCGAACACATCCTTTGAAAGCATTGCATCGGTGTTAAGTCTTGCGCACAAGCCAATAAATCCCAATATGTCTTCCTTGTTGTCGTTAATACCTCGCAACATAATATACTTGAGTTGCAACGCTCCGTGAACAACTGCGTATTTTTCAAGATTTCCGATTACCTTGTACCAACCGTCTACCGCTTTCACTTTAGCGAAGGTTTGTTTTGTTCCCGCATCTAAGGATACACACACAGTCGTAATGATTCCTTCTTGCATCAATTCGGTTATTTTTTCTTTGTAAATATAACCGTTTGTCAGCAGTCGAGTTGCCCAATGCTTTTCTTTGATGAATTCGAGAACTTCATCACACCAAGAAGAAACCGTAATTTCACCTGCAGACAGCGACAAGGCAATGGCGGGATTTGCGTTTTCAACTGCCTTGTGTATTTTCCTTGTTAATTCCAATGGTGTTTCCAACCCGTCTTTTGTTTTATGAAACGCCTCTTCAACTCCGCAATAAACACATCTGAAATTGCAAACCGTTTTGTCAAGGTAGCTGTTTATTCCTATACGGTCAATTTTGGGGTTCTGCAAAAATATGCCGTCAACCAAATTGGGGCATTTATCGCAAGGGGTCGGGCGATCGTTGCGCAAATCATTAATTCTGTTGCCAATAAATTTTTGAGCGTTGATTATATCTTGTTCGATGGTCTCGGCGCGCTTCAAAAATTCACGGTCAACATAACAGCAGGTACAAATTCTATCTCCAGTATATGCAAGAAAAGACGCTGGGGCACCGCCTAACCACGAACAACCTTTGCGCCGTTCGTAGGGGCCGGGGTATTTTATCCTATATGACGGGATGCCCCATGCAAGCAAAAAATCTGTAACGGGCAACAGATTATTTGGGTCAACAGTAACATACAATGTATAGTCAGGATAACGGTTAATCGCCTCAGCCAAAGGAACCACCTGTAACATTGTATCACCATCGGCACACACAAAATAAGAATGATGCTTTTGTGTGTCAGCATCGGCAAAACACACAGGTTTTAGGCCTTGTGCGATCCACTGAGTGTAATTCGCGCGAGCGAACCCACCTGCACCATAAAAAATAATTTCTTTCATACTATTTTATCTCCTATATAGTGTCGTCAATAGCCATGCAACTATGATATAATATAAGCAATTAAAGAGATTGCGAGGCGAGAAAAATGCAAGCAGCGTATCGTCGGCCGATATAAGCGATGAAGCTCGGGATGTACTGGAGCCGAATCTGCCCGGGCGCAAAGGCACTTGGAGCGGCAACGCGAGAGACGACCGGCAGTTCATAAACGGAGTGTTCTGGATATTGAGGACTGGGGCGCCGTGGATGGACTTGCCGCCGGAATACGGCAATTGGAAGAACACGCACAGAAGGTTCTGCCGGTGGCGGGACAAAGGGGTTTGGGAACATGTTTTGGAAAAGCTTATAAACGAACCGGATTTCGAATGGCTTATGATTGACGCAAGCCACATCAAAGCGCACCCACACGCGGCGGGAGCCGTTGGCGGCAACCAGGATATGGGAAGGACAAAAGGGGGCTCAATTCCAAACTGCATCTGGCCGTGGATGCGCATGGCATGCCAATCAGAGCATTTGTTGCGGCAGGTCCCGTTGCTGATTGCAAATATGGCGGCAAACTGATTGAAGGCATTGAGGCCGAAGCGCTGCTGGCCGATCGTGGCTATGACACAAACGCAATAGTGGAGGCGGCACAAAAGGCGGGAATGTAAGTAGTAATCCCGCCGAAGAAGAGCCGGAGGGTGAAGCGGGATTACGACGCATATCTTTACAGGTTGCGCCACTTGGTGGGGAATGCGTTCCTCGCGCTGGCGTGGCATTGCCACGCGCTATGCAAAAAACACGGCTTCCTTTTTGGCGGCAGTTCAAGTGCGCTGCATTGCAATATGGTCTTCTATCTATTGACGACACTATCTATGAACTATCAATAAATAAATTGGACAGATGGCGTAGTATTTTTGCTACCTGTCAAGAAAGCAAAGCCCACCGCGCAACAATGCTGCGCAAGGATTTTGCCGGCACGGACAAGCGGCAAAAGACCGGTAAGATGTCCAGTTTATTTGCGGACAGTTCATCAGGGCGCCATCAACGACCATCATAAACATTTTTAATCATTTAAGTTGCTCCGCAACCGCGACTTTTTCGCAATTATCATACTGACCATAACAATATTTGCATATGTCATAGGTCTGACGATTGAACATATAATCATAAAGCTCTTGCTTCAACTCAGAGGTCGATAACATCCTAATATCAACAAAGTCTGACAGGTTCTCATACAGGGCATATGCGTTTTGTCCGCAAGCGAAAAACTTACCGTCGATAATTTTAGGCTTCCTCGTAAATGCCGTGCAACGCTTAACAACTTCAATAAGCTCGCTTTCCGAAAACCCGGTTTCGTGTCTGGGGTCTCCAGGGTTTAACCAGTATCTATCTTTCGGAAAAACGACATATTCAAGACCGAATTCTGCTGCCTTTGACACAAATGCATCAATTTTGACATTTTGAAGATTATAGTTGCTTATCATTAGTGTTTTCGGCAAATTTATCTTGCTGTATGCGTTCAAGGCGGCGTCTGACGGAATAACGGTAGCATTGGTAAACACGGCTACGCTGGCACAGTTTTCGATATTCGTCATCTGCGAAAACAAGTCAAAGAATTCGGCAATATGTGGATTTACAAAAACTTCTCCTCCCTGAATGTTAGCTTGCTTTGTCTTGCAGACAGAAAGCAGCTTGTCAAAATCATCAACAGTAACTTTTGAATCGAAATTTTTTCTGCGGGCATATTGATTGCCCGCAGCACAATGCCTGCATTTCAGTGGGCAAGTAAAGTTAGGTATGACCAATATCTGTTCAAATGTTATTTCACCGCCACAATTTTTCAGATAATGATTTCTGCCATTGAATATTGATGCCGCCAATATTCCTTTTTTGTCAATCTTCAAAAATAATCACCCCCGCATTGCTTTAGCGTCTTTGATGAGACGATTTTTGGCATCCACTATATTTTTTAGCTGCAAAATTTTATTTTCCAGAAGCTCAATCAAAAGGAGTTGGCGTTGGTCGGTTGTATAGGGACACCTGTTCGCTATATTCCCATCTTCGCAATTTCTGATAAACTCGGAACACTTGGCAGAAAGATTATTGCGAAACAAGAGATACCCTGCAGGATTGTCCGGAGGATTTACAAAGTCGAAATCCACAGTGCCTTCGAGAAAATTTTCATAACTGCTATGATGGACAAATGGCAGGAAGTCAGCACAACGCATACCCATATCATTTATGCCCTCGCCATTGTTTGGCAATGCAAGCAGAACGGAAGTCTTCTGCGATAGACAAGGCAATGCGGCATGCAGGCGACTCGTTACCACGCAGTGGGCATTGCAGTAAAACTGCACAAGACTTCGCGCTATTTCGAACCGTTGGGATATGGACAGATTGTTCCTCTGTTCACAAGTTACAGCGCGTTGAAACTCTGGCTCCCAATCTCTTATATAATGAGAATTTTCTTCATTCAACATCAGTGCAATATGAGTCATTTTCTTAATTTCAAACCGCCCTTTTACTGCTTTTCTGACATAGTCAATAACATAATCTGGAACATCGACGCAACAAATGTAATCGCCTTCCTTTTTGTTCAATTCCGGCAACGTCAATGTTATACAGCCACTGAAGTATGCCTCTATATCCATTTCGCGCAGACGGTTTGCTTGTTCTTGCGAACGCACTCCAATTGGTTCGTGCGCTTTTAAGTAGTTGCGAACAAAGTCCTTTTTAATAAATTCCCACATAGTTGAACGGAAATATGACGACACAAACAATGGGTTCACATTAATCGGGGGAGCAAACGCGTACTCGTGATTATACGGTTCGACAAATGCCGCAATAATTGTCGCCACCTCTTCGCCATTTGCCGACTTGAACTTGTAGGCCGCTATATTGTCGATTAGATAATCAATATGGGGGTAAAACAGCGACTGCGCGTAGGCCCATATATCGTCTCCGATATTATGGGTGTTCTTGAAGTACCACAGACCATATTTCATCTATCTTCCTCCCGCGCTAAATTTTTTTGCTTTTGAAAAACGAAGTGACATATATTGCTCAAACAAATCAACAAAACATCTTTCACGCTCGGTTTGTCCCATAAACGGCATAACTTCATTAACTGAGGCAATAACTTTGTTTTCAAGCAATTGTACTGCTATTTCAAGAATGCATCGGCTTGCAATAAACAAACGATAGTCGGATTTTTTAGAAAGCCCCCTTAATTCTTCAGGCGAAATGACTCTAACACCATTTACCATTTGGCCTTGCCTTTTACGGTCATTGTCGCAGAAAAACATTTTCAGCCCGGCAAACTTGAACAAATTTGTTAGCTCAATACCAAATGCCGAAACTCCGAAGAAAACGAGGTTTCTAAGCATTTCCGACTTCTCCTCCAAAATTATTGAGTAAAGCGCTTCTTTCTGATAACGCAAATATCTTTCAATCATAACTTGCATTAGTTTGAATCCGCATTGACATTTCTCTTGCGCTGTGAGGATTTCATCGCTCAAACTATCTAATTTGTGCAATCGATAAAGATAAGTGTTAGTAAAATCACGCAACACTTTGGTTGAATAATCCAGTCCGTGCCTAATGCTCCCTGGCCTGTCAACCCGGACACAATACAAATCAATTGGTAAGTAGTAAGCACTTTTTATTCGGGCTGCCATCGGGATAGCTTGAAATGTTGATTCGCAAGCTTGGTTGTTATAATAGTACACATCATAATCCTCATAAATACTTCTTCTGCGCAAACTTTGGAAAGAGTTGCCGCTGAGAATGCCATAGTGATAACCTCGTAAAATCTCATTGTGTTCCAAATGTCGAAGCGCAAACTCTGACTTGCCATTGGAGTAATCAAACTTCAAATTCTGTTTTTCAGTTTTGCCATAAAACATTTTGGCGTCAAAAAAAACAACTTCCGCATCGTTATTCGCGGCAATGTTATATGTGATTTTTAACAAATCTTCGTGAACAATATCGTCGCCGTCAATTAGGCACGTATACAAACCGGAGGCCTGTTTGATTCCGGTGTTTCGCGCTCCAACCAAATTGCCCTCGTTGATTTCGCGGATAATTAGCCGCACTCTCGGATTATCTGCATATTGCTTGCAGACTTGCAAAGTGTTGTCCTGTGAAACATCATACACAATAACTATTTCATAGTCGGTGAAAGTTTGGTTCAGTAAACTGTCAAGGCAATCTTCTAAATACGCGCCTACATTCCAAACAGGGACGACAAAGCTAACCTTTGGTGCCATTGGTTTACCTCGCCACATTTTTAACAAAAGGACTTACCTTTTTTATTCAAGAATTCTTCATATATTTCTTCCACATAAGGCCTACGGCATTTTGTACGCATTTCTTTTGGTATCATCTTGAGGTACTCCGCGAATTCGTTGATGCTAACATCGTGTGACTCCAAGAGGAATGCCGCATAGTTAGGATGACACTCGTTGTTCGCGGTTAGGAAGTAATACGGGGAATATCCCCAAGTATGTTCCTTTTGAATTGGAACTATATGCTCGTTTATCAACCTAAGAAGTTTAGGCACATTGTATTTGTTGTTGAAATTTGCGTTATAGTAATCCGCAATCAGTTCTGTTTGCAAATTACCGGCACCGCGCCCCATCCCAAGCAACGAACAATCTACGACAAGTTTCCTTTGTGTCTGATATTCAAACACGTCAACGGCGACAGGCAAGGCAAGCAGCTTATTTTGGTGTGAGTGGACCCCGATTGCCGTTGCGTCCGGCACGATATTGTCAATTACTCGATAATACTGCCTGAAATCCGGCGGTGCCATATACCCAAAACTATCCACTATAGAAATTGCATATGGTTCAAGTTGCGCTATCCTGTCGCACAGGGACGAATATTCGTCGAGTGTATAGTCAATCGTTACCATCGGTTGGACAAACAACTTATAGCCGCATTTTCTTATTTTCCCGGCATATCTCATTGCCTCGTCTACCTGATGCTTGTAAAACACAATCCGTATACCATCAACAGACTGCGCGGAATGAGGTGTAATATCATCAATTCCGAACTGGTCAATGTCAATCATCGCCAGCATTGTCGAACTTTGCCTGTTTTGCGGTATATAGTCGGCAATTCGCTCTATGCAATCCCAATGTGTTGAGTTGCCGCAGTATCGCTTGGTTTTATTCAGATAACCTACCTCGATGAAATCGAGCCGTGAGTTAACCAAAGTACTAATGATGTCGCGAATGGCCCGTTCAGTAAACTCCCCATTGGTAATGTAGCTGCCATCGCGGAGTGTGCAGTCCAATAAATTACGTCTGCTCATTTCGCGCCTCCTAATAATAACTCCGCGAATTGAAAGTCCTCAGAAGTATTTATGTCAATCGCTTCGCGCTTGCTGACCTCAGCGATATAGGGCTTGAGCCCTACGCGCCTGCGATAAATTTCAAATACAGCCTTATCGAACACATATACGCCGGAAGTTTCACGGTAAACGACGGGCAAATCCTGGCTTTGGGGTATGTTCTCCGGATTGAAATTCAGAGCCACGCCATCTTTCCACAGAAAATCCTGAATCCGTTCAGCGCAAAAAGCCGAATCATATTCGCCGCTAAGTACAGCATCAATTTCCGCATTGACCGTTTCTGGCTTAACAAAAGGCGCCGTAGCGTGTGCGTATATATATACATCCGAAGGAACAGCTTTTGAAAATGAATCGAAAATTTGTGTGAAGTTGGCAGTCGGCAGGTCGAGCTCCGCAGGCCTGAGCAGGAAGCTGACTCCATCCGGCAGATATTCGCATATTGACTCATCGCTGCAATAAACATACCTTTCGTCTATTGTGCCAACGCTCAGCAACATATTCAAGCAATAAGCAATCAGCGGCTTTCCGCCGAGCAAGCGAGTATTCTTGCCAAGCAAGCGCTCATTGCGAAGTTTTATTGGCACTATTGAAGTTATTCGCATTTTTCAACCTCAAACAAATTATCAAAATTCACTCGTTCAAATGCTTCAAGTTTTCCGCCACGCGTGGCGTTATAAATCTTTATTCCGTGGGAATCGGCATATTCTCTTGCCGTGCCGTAAGCCGCGTTTATGACATCAATTTGAGGCATATATATGTCGGTTGGGCGATAATTACTGTCAAAATGCAGCCAGTCATAGTTGTGACGGATTATTTCACCATTCAATTTGACAACAGGCGTCATTGTGTTGTCAGCTCCAAGTAGATATATTTCGCTAAAGCCCATGTATGCCGCAAATTGAATACAAGTATATATTACAGATTCCCCTGAACGAATCAGGGCAATATCTTCGCTAAATCCCGGTTTGCTGTCCAGCCTCCATCGGTGACTGCTGTCAAGTTGAAAATAAAAGTAATCTGAGTTTGTTAGTTTGAACTCGTCTAACTCTAAAACAGCAGGAAGTGAAAAAAACTTGTCGCAATGAATCTCTCTGCATATTTCATCTTGTATACTTTCAAACAATAGGTCTTCTTGGCAGATATAGTAGGTAGGTCGCCAGTCAGTTTTATCAAAAATCAAAAATATCTTATTTACGGCAAATGTTATTTCATTTTTCAGCATATTCAGGTCATTTACTGACAAACTCGAACCATTCGCAATAACAAAGCATCGTTTGTCTTTGTGCTTGTCTTTGAATTGCATTGACATTGAATACGCAAATTTCATAAGCAAATTGAACGCCCAATCTACAGGAAATACTGAATTCAACTCACGCATGCCAATTCTCATTAATTGTTTTAATATATCTAAGTTTGCCTTATGTGAATCTACAGCTATAAGAACAACCGAACTACAGGGGTCAATTGCAGAAATATTATAAACCCTTTTGCCATGGAATTCCGTTCCCTGCTTATCAAAATCGTTATCAATAAAGCCATCGATATATTCGTAAATATCTGCTTTGACCAGTCTGGCAAACATCCTGCTAATTCTCTCACAGTTATTTCCCGTGCCCCAAATGTACAACTTCGCGCCCTCGGCAATTTTGGGCGTCATTTTACCAAGCTCGGCTTTGAAATTAAATCGCTTCACTAAGCACACATCCCTTTTGTCACAAACTCCCCGTTTTCTGCTGTGTTGAGACATATTCGTCTAACGTCCTGTTGCTGCGCGCCCACGGAAGTGAGTGTCTGCGTTTTATATCGCAATAGTTGCAAAACGGAACGCGATGCGTGACGAACTCCGCGATTTCCTCGTAACTTTGGGCTTTATAAATGTCAATGCTGTTATTATCGCTCAGATCCAAATGCTGCTCAAACGCCTCGTTGAAATAATTGGCATACGGAATAATCGAACAAGTATAAAGACGCCCGTTTCTCAGCGTCATCGTTTCATTAAAATGATAACAAGAAATATACTGCCATTTGTCAACGCCACCGCTGAGATCAAAGGGATGTTTCGTTGAGCGTTTTGTTTTGCCGCGCACTCTGTCCGCGACATCTCCGAATACTTGTAGCTTTACCTCGTACTCTTTTGCTTTTTGCTCGATAGCCGTTACGTTGAGATTAATGGGATACTCCGTCAACTGCAACGTGACATCATTGTCTTTGCAACATTGCCAAAAGTTACCACTCTCGTATTTCTCGGACTTCATCAGCAATAGACCATTAGTGAAGAAGTATATGACAGTTTTGGGAAACAGCGAACGTGTCAATTCGACAAATCTGTTCACGTCCTTATTGAGCAACGGTTCGCCGCCTTGCAATTTCATACTGCCAATGTTATGCTCGCTTAACTGCGCAAGCCGTTCCATATCGCGCTTGAATACATTGAAGTCAAGAAAACGAGGTTCTTTGACTAACTGTGAAAAGTGGTCGCAACATTGGCAGTTCAAATTGCAGTGGTCGGCGAGATTCACCTCGATCTCCATACGTTCTCGCGGACGTGGCGTTAGTTTATATGCGATTTTATCCTTGTTAAACTCACTCATTATGAAATAATCGGCAAACCTACGCTCACGTAAACGTGGTATCACGTCGTTGAAATGGCGGTCGCTTAGACCGACAATAATTCCGGCATCGGTCAGGTCAACCGTTTCTAATGTATGCTTGGGCATTTGCCTATAACAAAGCGCGCAGCCATCTTGGGATGTCGTAAGGTATCCTTCAACTTTAACGTCGCAAATATCTAAAAATTTCAGAAGGAACTCTTGATTGCTTGCACAACCATATATGAACAATCGTTTGTACCTTTCGGCAAAAACAATCATGTCCTCGACTTCATAAAGATGAGGTTGGTCAAATAACATTTTTTAGTCCTCTTGCATACGAATGCGGTTGTTCGTGCTTCATTTTTTTGTCGGCATATTCGCCTGACTTTAACCCCATAGAAAAGAGACTGTGTCGAACATTAAGCGGCAGTTGGCTGATATTTTGCAGGGAGCGGACGATTGGGGAATCACCGTCTCGCGATATTTTCTGCGTTATGCCGGACTTTATAATTATTCGACTTAACTACTATACAAAGATATGGGCACTGATGTTGCCGCTTGTTACAGTTTTTCGTTTATGGCAAATGCAAAGGCAAAGTCCGCGTCCCTGTCCTTGTTCATGGCGTAAGCGGTGGCGAGGCCGCTTGGCTTCCTGTCGTTGACGAGGATCCTCTCGCCGCAAGGCAGGCCGCAGACCATGCCGTCGCAGCGCAGGCCGTTTCGCCGCAGGAAGTCTTCTATGGCGGCCCTGTGCTCTTCGCCCCTGGAGGTCAGGACGATTACTTTGTCTTCGGGGCCCATCCGGCCGAAGAACTCCTTCACGCCGGGCAAAAGGGCGTCGCCGCCCGCCTTGTGGCCGTTGTGCCTTACGATGGTGCCGTCCGCGTCCAGCAGCCAGGTCTTGGGCAGGGGGGACATCTCCAGCATCAGAGCATCTCCTCCGCCTGAATAAGCCCGTTGTAGAAAGCGCCGCAAATGGAGTCGTAGTCCTCCCAGGCGTAGGTGGTGAGGGACAGCCAGATGGCCGCGTGCAGGGCGCGGATTTTCCCCTTGCCGGCGGACGTTTGGTCAAAGAAGTATTCTTCCATGTCTTCCCAGTTGTTGGGCTTTATGAAGAACTCCACTTCTTCCCTTCCAATGTCGAGGGTGAATTTTTTCATGTTGAACTGGTCGTAGTTGCCTTTGAGGGAATAATAGAGCTTTGCCCAGTCGTAGTCGGCGTCGCCGAAGAACTTGCTTTTGCCGAAGTAGCCCCTGGGGTCGATCAGGACGGTTTTCATGTCGTAGGTGTCGAACATGACGTTGGAGAAGGTGCAGTCGCCGTGGATGAGGCGAAATTCTTCCGGCGCCAGCTTGCCCAGCGCGCCGGCGAAATTTTCCCTGCCGAAGAAGACGTTTTTGTAGTACCGGCCGTTTATGCGCACGAATTCCCGGTCGGCGAAGGGAACGAGTTTTTCCACTTTGCCGATTCGCTCGAAGGTCTTGGCCACGTAGCACTCTTCGACGTCCGCCGCGCTGGCCGGCCGGGGCGCCGTGAAGCCGTGCAGTTTTTTCAGCGCGCCGATGATGTTGGAGAGGACGGTTTTTTTCTGGCTTCGGGTCAGACAGTCGTATTCCCAGATGTTCTTGCCCTGCACGCGCTTCATTGTCAGGGGATCGTATTCGTAGATTTCCGGGACAAACTGGTAGCCGAGGCCTTTCACGTATTTGTACCATGCCGCCTCGTCTTGGGCTATGGCCTTGCCCTGCTCCGTGACGGCGCGCTTGGTGACGGTATCCCCGTCGAACTCTATGGAGTTGAAGGGGCGGCAGCGGCGCCCGGCGGCGTTGTTGTCGGCGTAGGAGAGCGCGGTGCCCACTTCGCGGCAGCCACGCAGTTCAAGGCGCCGGAAGGGGATGCCGCTTCCTTGCAGCCAGGATACAAAGGCTCCTTCTTCCGGCAGCCCGGCCAAGCTTTTTTTGCTTTCAAAAACAAAGACGCCCGCCACGCCGTTTTCTTTGGACGGCGTCTCCGAGAACTGTCCCCCCTCGTAGGACCAGCGGCATTCAAAGCCGCAGGAGATGCCTATGTAGTTGCCCCCCTGGCATTCTTCCGGGTTAAAATCTTCCGAGAGGATCAAGTCGCACCATAAAAGCATGAAGCGCTCGTCGTCGCCGAAATCCAGCACGGCTTCCCGTATGCCCGCCGCCGTGCCCTTTTTCCGCGCGCGGACGATCCTGTAGCGGTACTGGGACGCGAAGGCGGCGAGGTATTTTTCCAGCACGTCCATTTTGTAGTCCGCTATGACGGTGAATTCCGCTGCGGGGAACTGCCGGAAGGCGTAAAAGAGTATGGGCAGGTTGCTGACCGGCACGAGGCATTTGGGTTTGTTCCTGGTGAGCTGTTCCAGCCTGGAGCCGCGCCCGCCGGCCTGTACGACTATTTTCATCGGGGCATCCTTTCCTATTCGTTCGCGCCGCCGGCCGGCTACAAGCCCAGCTGCCGGCGAACTGCCGTGATGTCGCCCCGCAGGGCTTGCCCGTCCAGGACGATTTCTTCTGCGCCTTCGCCCATGCCCATCGCGCGGAGGCTGAAAGCGTCGAAGATGTGCCCCCTGTTGTCCATCCACCTCTGCGGCATGTAAAAGACGGTCTTCCTGCATTTCGCCTGGGAGAGCACGTCGCAGATGCCGCTCCTGTTCATGACGGCCCAGCCCGCGTACTCAACTACGGCCTTCGCCTCCCTGACGGGGAAGGAAAGCGGCTTTGTGCCCGGCAGGGCCACTTCTTCGTTCGTCGTGTTGCTGAAGAGCCCGTAGCCTTTTTCTTTCAGGCAGGCTATCAGGCTGAGCCAGAAAAGATGCGGTATGTTGTCCACGCTGCCGGCGTAGGGGAAGAAGATGGCGGACTTGCCTTTGGCCACGCCGCGTTCCGCCATAAGGCGCTCTATGTACTCAGGGTCGCTCTTTGGCCTAAAGGCCGCTTTGGGCCCACGCCGGGGGAAGGTGAAAATGGCCTGTTCGTAGATGTCCCTCATGTTGAGTTGTTTGAAGCCCAGGCCCACGGCGAAGTTATTGGCATAGTCATAGGAGAGGCAGATGGTTTCTATGCCCGGCTCCTGCAGGAAGCGCGCGAGCGCCACAAGGTAGAGCCGGGCCTGTTTGCCGAGGACGGCCACGTTTTTTATGTCAAAGGCGAGCGCTATGTCTCTGCCTGCCTCATGGGGCACGACGAGCGCGTATTTTTCGGTGCCGCTTGACTTCGCGTGGCGCCCTAAGTGCGCGCAGGCCAGGTAGACGTCCCCCAAGCCGGGGTAGCCGCAGACATAGACTTTGCCTTCTTTGCCGAGGCCGTATTTCGCGGTGAGCCACCTGACGAGGAGCTTGGCCCTTAGCATGTGGAAACAGTTTTTCAGGAAAAACCAAAGGCTGTCGTCATTACCGCCGGCCGTAGCGAAGTAATAGAATTTGTCCAGCCGGAAGAAGCAGTTCTTGTCAAAGCCGAGCTTTTCCAGCTGGGCCAGCATTGCTTTGTGGTATCTCGACACGGTGATGGCCGCGCAGCCTTTGGCGCCGCCGGCAAATATTTCTTCCGGTTTGTAGACTTTCAGCCCGCCGCAGGTTTGGCCGGCCAACCGTTTGGAGTTGTTGAGGATGCCAAAGACCGGCAGCCCTTTCTGCGCCAAAAAGGCGCTCGAAACTGCGGCGTCGTCCGTTCTGCCAAAAAAGAATATCTTTTTGTTTTTAAAAGCACCCGCCCGTATAAGCGTTTCCAGTTTTTTCCTGGCGTCGGCGAAGTCTTGCGTGTTCACGGCCCGTTCCCGCCGTTTCCTGTTCCCGTATCGTGCGGCAGCCTAAAGACAAAGGCTTGGTACAGGTCAAAGCGGGAAAGGCCTTTGTAGCCCAAGAGGCGGCCTGCCTTGCGGCCGGCGGGCTTGTCCAGCGAGGCGACGATGAAGTTGCCTTCGAAATGGTAAAAGGAATATAGCTTCAAGAGGCTTTCGCATGCCTCCCGTCCGATCGCAACGCGGCCCTTTTGCGGGAAAGGGAAGCTTTCCGCCAAGATTTTGAACTCTTCCCGGCAAAAAATCAGCAAAATTTCTCCGGACAGTTCCTCGAATTGGTAGAAACTCTTCACCAAGCCCAAGGCGAGCGCGGTTTCCTCTTCTGAATCCGAAGGAAAGAGCATGGCCCAGTCCCAGTCGGTGAGCTTATATTCTTTTTTCAGTCCCAGCCACAGCTGCCTGCCCCGGTAGGCCTGCCAAAACGCCTTGGCAATATTCATTATAACCATCCGCTAAGTCTCGTTCTGATGCTCGTAAACAATGCAACCGAGGGAAACGCCGCCGCCCTTGCCCTTTTGCTCAAACGGGCGGCAATGCCGCCAATACGGTTTTGAACAATTTATGCCAATAGTCGCAGGAAAATCCGGGAACGCTGGGATGTTCTATCGCCCAAAAGGTCGTGCGCAGGTACGCGTCATAAACCCAAGTGTTTAGGTCCGCTGCGCGTTTTAAGGGTATTTGCCCCACATTTTCCGGCGTGGTCAATTTGTCCGGCCAGCGGCAGATATCGCTTTTATGGTTCTCCGAAGGCAGCCAACCATCCGTTCCGTTTGACGTAAGTTTGCTGATGCCCCAAGCTATGACCAAATCCGGCTTCAGGACATCCAGAACCTCGCCCAAGGCATGGCACGAATCCTCCACAAGCGTGGGCGTAATATACTGTTTGTCTCTGCTGCTGTCGCCGACAGCTTTCTGAAAAAAGTTCATGAAAGCCAATTCTTGAAATATTGGAATGTGGGGATCGCACTTTCCCGTGACTACGGCGCCCGCCTTGGCGAAAGTCGTGTTCTGGCCGGCCGCCATGCAGTCTTTGACCAAAGCGATATTGCGGTCGGAGAATTTGTTTACTGTATCTGCGTCAAAGCCGCCGCCCGCATAAACGCTTTCGCCCAGCATAAGGATTCTGTGCTTGCTGCCCCAGCTGTACACTTTGGCAAAGTCAGTATTTGAGCCATAGCCGGGCCAATCAATATTCCTTTGCACTATTTGGCAATACTCCCCGCCTACCCAAGGAATGAAGTTCACTTTGTTCGTTTGGTTCGTTTGGTTCGTTTGGTTCGTTTGATTCGTTTGGTTCGTTTGGTTCATTTGCCCTTCTCCTCCTTTGTGTTTTTGCGTGCCCGGCAAGCCATGTTCCAAGGCGCAATTTTTATTTGCGCCACTTGTGCCCAAACCCGTTTGCGGGAAAAGTCAACAAAAGTTAAATATTGTTTACCGGAGCCTAAGTTGACAGGCCGCGCACAGGCGGGAAAGAGCCATTTCCATTTTTGCCGCGTTATAGATCAAATAAAAGAACGGGCGCGGGAAACCCCGCGCCGCCGGGCAAAGAAAAACCGCCGGGTCAACAGTTTTTAACTTCTGTTGACCCGGCGGTTGTGCTAAAATGAACATTGTTTGCAGCGCGCGAAAAACTGACGCATTGTAAATATTGACATTCATAATGTTAACAATATTTTTCTTTTAAGTCAATAATTTTTTTTGGGGAAAGGGGCGGTTTGGCATGTCGGCGGTAACCGATCCTGTCAGGAAAAAAAGCGACATTAAAAAAATGGCCGCCTACTGGCGGCAAAAAGGCGCCTTGCGCAACTGCCTTTTGCTCGTCATGGGCGTGCACAGCGCCTTGCGGATAAGCGACCTGCTCTCGTTGACCTGGGAAGATGCCTATGACTTCGCGAAAGGCAGTTGCCGCGCGCGCATCGAGCTTACGGAGAGGAAAACCGGCAAAAGGAAACGTTTTCCCCTGCACCGGGAGGCG